>CBFGNP010000064.1:0-11235 GCA_965650095.1 uncultured Pedobacter sp.
CCAATCCTTTTAACGTACCGATATTATAACCTTCTTCAAAAACATAATCTGGCCAATTAGTGGATTCTACCTTAATCTCTTTTGCCCGGATGTTGCCGTTTACAGATAACTTTTCACGGGGTGTAAGGGTACCCATCCCAATGTTGCCGATACCATCGATTACAATATCATCACCGTAGAACCACTGTTCACCACTTCCATACTTATTGAACATTCTACGGGTTCCCAAAATCATTTTTCCTGTGGCACTGCTATTATTACCGTTACCTGCTACAGTGATAATCCTGCCCTGCCCCCAGGGGTTACCCCCTCCGATTTCAGCTGGAATCACAAACTCAACCTGTGCCCCTTTATCCTCAAACCTCCCCCCGGTATTTGCCCGGATAAGCAGATTGCCTGCAAAATCACTTGCATTCCCTTGATTGAGTGCATTGCCATCGCCAGTTGTCGTCAGATGATTTAATATTACTTTTCCCTCACTTTCGGTAACAATCTTTAGCCAGGGTTGGCCGGGATTGTTATTGGTTTTTCTAAAATAGAGGTGCTGATCGTAGAAGCCTCCTGCAAACTGCATGGCATAGTTATTTGCCGGGTTGCTATGCCGAACATCTAATAAATGCCACCAGCCACCTGCCCCAGCCGGATAATTTATTGGATTAACTGTTTCAAAAAAGCCGGATACTGCTCCTGCATCCCCCTGGAGACCAGCATTGTCCCTGGTTTGGGCCTGAACTATAGTCGTTAGCGGGAAAATATAAAATGATAGGAGTGCGGATAATTTGATGGTATTTTTCATTATTTCAATTCTTTAAAATTTCCTGAAGGATTTTATCTTGCTGAACCAGCTTTGCCTCAAGCTTCATTACCTGTCCGCCCTGAGTTTTAGCTGTTTATCTTTCTCGATCAGATGCAGGGTCAGCTCTTCCACTTTTTGTAAAAGTTTAATATTAAGCTCCCCTAAGTTTACGCCACTTGCTACCATTTCCTTAGCCTTTCATATTATAATTTTATGTTAAAAACCTAGAACCTCATCCAAACTAAATAAAAGAACCAACCCTGCCATAGTTTTTTGACAAACGATCAAAATGAAGTGACAAACATGGATTTTGAAGTGATAATGTAAAAGCCAACTTTACCCCTTTGATTATACTATCGAACTCTTGCAAAAAAACAATAGCAATTCAGCGCTGGGCGGGAAACAGGTAAACAGATCATTTTTTTGCTCATAATACCATTGCCCATGAACAAACAAGGGATAACAGCTATAAATGATAAGCTCTTATTTTAAGTTTCTGTTTTTGACTTTTTTAGCAAAAACTGCCTTGACCCAACGAGAGATTTTTCCCGGCTTATCCGCCACAATCTTTCCATGCCTGTATTTAATCACCTGCAGCCCGTCTTTTCCAGAATATTTTTTCAGTTTCCCGTTTAATAAGCCATTTACATATCTTCCCTCTTCAGAAAGTGCTCCGGCTTCATCATATTTTTGAAACGGCCCATTAAGCATTCCTTTACGGTAACGCAAGCTGCTGATCAGGATGCCATTTTCCTGCCAGGCCCTCCACAAACCAATTTTTAGTCCGCGATCAAATTCCCCCAGTTCTTTGAGATTTTTGCTGGTGTAATGATCAGTATAAGTACCATGTAGCAGTTTCCCGGCACCCCCCCCCTGTGTTATATTGATCTGGTTGCCGCTGTACCAGCTATATTTTTTATCTGCATCAAAACTGGACATCGATCTCTCCGAAATCAGTATATGGAAAGAGACTTTGTGATCCGGAAAATTAATGGTATGGCTATATTCGCCTAGATTATAATATTGATGCTGTGCGGAACAAAGGTTGTCAGTAAGCAAAAACAGAATGGCAATAACGGATAAAAATTTCATATTACTTAATGGATAAATACCTGATGGTATGCTGATATTCGATTTTAACGGAATCTCCTGTACGTTTAATAAATCTGACCCCATTTGCAACGCCCCCTTCTTCAAGCATGGCTTCATTTCCATTGACACTGATAATAGCCACGTTTTTTTTTGTTTTCGGATTAAAAGCCAGTCCCTTATAGCTTACTGCAGACCAGTTCACCTGAGGTTTAGCTAACGGCTGTATTATAGGTGATATTACCGGGTTGCCCGTCACTGGCACTTTTGTTTCATTTTCAGGGGTAAAAACACCAGAAAAGGGGTCATCATAATCCAGATCTATAACTACCGGATCATGCTGGTGATCGATCATATTGAAATAAACCGCATTGAAACGGTGATTTACAGGTAAAACCTGATCTTCATCTTCCGTTCCAATAAAGATCCTATAAAAAATAATTCCCCATACAGCTACTGCACAACACACCAACAGATATGTCAATTTCTTGTTCTTCATCACGCTTTACCGCATAGTAAATGAATAGTAAGCACTATATCCGCCAAAATTACCAGCCTTATCAATCGCCCTTACGCGCCAGACGAGCGATTCACCGCTCTCACCCGCATTAAAGTTGAGCTCTGTGCTTGTGAGAAGCTGTGGATAAGCAGCATTATAAATCGTTAACGAATCACTTTTATACACATAGACCTGGTAACGGTCTGCATCTGCCTGCCCATTCCAAACCAGCTTGACCGGTCTAGAAACAACCTGCTTATTGACCGGAGCACTCAGCGTTACTTTTTCCGGGCCCGTAGTATCGTAAATAAAATTCCTGACCGGACTCCATTTTGAGTTCTGGGTTGCGTTTTCAGCCCTGATGCGGTATTGGAATGTACCTTCAGTCACCAATGGCTGAAGAAAACTAAGGTTGTCTGTGGTTACATTCAGCAAAAGTTTGGTCTCGTCCAAGAAATTATTTTTGTCCACCTGAAGCCGGTACTGCGTTGCACCAAAAAGTTTAAGCCACTCATACTGTACTTCGGGATGGTTAACATATAATCCATTGGTTGGTTTGCTGACCTGCAAAATCTGGTCAGTAAGACTTGAAGGATATATTGTAAATGCCCTGGTAGTAAAGGCACTTGCACTACTCCCGTTCTCGGCCCTTACCCGCCACTCGTATCTACCCGGATCAAGGGTATACACAAATTTGTTCCCGGTGATTAAGGTATCAAGTACCAATTTCGATATGCTGTCAAACTTTGGGGTCACCACCTCCAAACGATAGAAAATAGCATCAGCCATGCCCTCCCACCAAAAAGTCTGCTGATAACTGCTGGTTTCCAGCCCCTGCGAAGGTGCAAGGAGATCCAATTTACGTTCGGCAAGTGACGGTTCGATAAATTCGTTACAGCCATATAAAAACGGTGCTAAAAAAACAAAAAATAATTTTATTGATTTCATCACAGATTGAGCTTATAAGAAAATATTGGAAATAGCTTGAAGCCCCTCTATGGACGCTTCAGTTCTTAATGCAAGATAAAACATCAATGACCCCAATAAAGAATAGGCAGGCAGTTGCGGCAGCTGTTTCTGCTTTCTGATCATTTTCTGATTCTTTTTTTCGAAGAATGCTTTACGGTAAGTATTTCCGATCAATAGCCTGTGGCTTTCAGAATGATTTAGTATGACCATGTTACCCTCAATCGAGGTAATCTTGCTATCGTTGATAATAAATGATTTATGGATTCTGCTGAAACTGGAACCAGAAAGACTGTCCTCCATTTCTTTCATCGAGTTATGACATGCAAAACGCTTGTCATTTTCCATATGTAATACAACATAGTTCTGCAGCGCCTGTATATAGATCAGTTGGTCACACCTGATCAGCACTTCTTTGAAACCCTTCGAATCAGTCTTGATATAGAAAGAATCAAGCACATGCTGTTTTTTCGGAGCATGGACAGAATAGGCCAGCTGCGTAAGGTGATCGAATTTATTTATACTCTTTACAAACCTATTGAAGGATACCGGGGTGATCAGGTAATCAAAAGCAAGATGCTCAAATGCTTCGAACGCCCGAAGCGTATCGCCAGAGACCAGAATGACCGAAGAAAACTGCTTTGCCCTATCCATCAATCTCCCTGCACCTGTAATCATCGAAGCATCGATGAATATGATGTCCGGACTGATCGGATAGGTAAAATCAAAGTTCTCAGGTATCTGCAAGGAATACCCTGTAAGTTCAGTCAGCGGGTGACTACCAATATGGGCACAAAGCGACTCAACAGTAGCCAGTTCACCTATTATGTAACAGTTAATCATAATTGATTTAATTGAAAGAAAGATATTAAGACGACTAAAAAGAAAAAAGGGACATATCTCTTTTCAAATATCCAAAAAGACATTGGTGGCGATTGCTTGTTTTTAACATGAGAGCGTAAATAAGTAGTTATAAAGTGTTTGGTTTATCGCCTATCTGTAGGCAAAACAAAGATTAAAAATTCTAAAACCATATTTTTGATTTTTATACGAACCTCCCTAATTTTTATGCGAATGGCCAAACACTCCAAATTATCACAGATCCGAATCACTATCTTTGGCTGGATATAATTCCCGTTTTTTTTTAACCCATCCCCCTAATAACCACCATTTTGATATTTGAAAGTCTTTTCCTGCATAATAATTGATGATGATCCCCAAGCGGTAGAATTTCTTTCGGAATGCATCCAATTATCCCCCCATTTAACCTTGATCAAGTCTTATACAGATCCAATTATTGCTCAGCGTGAGATTGCACAGTTTGGAAAATCTATTGATATTCTTTTCACCGATGTAGAAATGCCAGGCCTTTCAGGCCTTGAACTTGCAGAAACAATCAATCAGAAAGTAAATTGCCTGGTTCTGGTCAGCAGCCACCTTCAATATGCGCTAGAAGGCTACAATGTCAATGCCCAACAGTTTCTAAGTAAGCCTTTTGACTACAAAAAATTCGAAAAAATCATGGGGAACCTGATGAGCAGACTCAAGGTAGAGGATGATTTTATCATGATCAGATTAGGAGGAAAGAACAACGCGCTGAAGCTTTATCTCAAAGAAATCATTGCTGTAGAGAGTGCTTCTAATTACCTCAAGGTCCATACCCTGGAAAAAACATATATCCCCTATGGAACTTTGAATGCAATGGAAGAGGAACTGAAATCCTTTACAGATTTCAGGCGCATAAGCAGATCCTTTATTATCAACACCAAATTTATCAAGAACATAAACCGTTATAAAATCCTTATGGAAAAAGGCCTATATGCTACCGTCGGTAACTCCTATCAAAAAGGATTTGACGTCTATTTCGACGAACTAACGAAAAAGAAAAAAAACAACAGCTGAAAGAAATCTGATTTTAACGTGTAATATGATTTTTGGGTTAGACGCTAATTGTTTATTTTCTTCGCAAGTTTGTCAATCTGTTGTTGTAAAAATTGATTTACCTTTTTCTGTCCCATCAATTGCTGATCTTTTTCTATTAGATATAAAGTCAGTTCCTCAACTTTCTTTAATAGCTTAATATTCATATCACCGAGGTTAAGTCCTTCTTTTTCCATCTGTACAGCAGACGGAATTTCCGGCAGGTGGTGGTTTTTAGCAATATAATCTTTAATTTCTGCCAAGCTAATCAACTTATAATCATCATTGAACACATAATCAGGGCCAGGTACTTGCAAATCTACCTTCACTTCTTGGGTATGAATGGTGCCCTTCACGGTTAATTTAGCATCAGGCAGACTTGTGCCAATACCAACATTACCACTAGTTACTGCGAATGTAGCTCCTTTAGTGGAATTGAATCCATGAGTTAAAGTTAAAACATTTACATCTGTTGAACCGGCCTCAGCATTTATTGCCGGACTTGCTACAAAATTTGGCATATTCATTCCTTGTCCAGAAATATATATAGCGCCAGGCACAGTCGCTGAACTAACATGAATATCAAGATAAGAGTTTGCAAGGCCATCACTACTGATTCTTACCTGGTCCACGCATCCATTATTATAGCTAGAATAGCGTGTTTGCTGTATCGAACCGCTAACTCCCCATCCTCCAATATTATATTGAAATTCTACATCAGTAACCCTATTATCATAACTTCCCGCTATTTGTATAGTTCCCCCCTGCAGGCCACCAAACGTGGTTATCCTGTACCAACCTATGGCTGTTGGTGTAAAGTTCACTGATACATCCGCAAATCTATTATAAGTTTTTGTTTTTAGACCGGTTGCATAAGAATAACAGCTCAGTAATGTAATTAGTAATGTAAATAGTGTTTTTTTCATAATGGAATTATATATAAGGTAAACTCAATCATTTCGAAATAAAAACTAACCGAAGGTAATCGGCATACTTAGATGTTCATGACCTGCCCGGCAGAAATCGAACCGCAAGGCAATACCGCCTCCTATAAACTGCAAAAAACATGAAAGGCATGGAATAATTCCGCTCCCAATTAGCATTGAAAGAGAGCGTTTTTTTTAGCATCTTATCCCGATAACTGGTTTATCTTTTTGTACATAATTACCAACTAAGTATCTTTTTATGAACTCTTTTTGACGAACACTACTTTTTTTAATATGAGCGTGCGTTTTGGAGTGACGAAATTTTCGCCGATAATAGTTTTGAACTGAAATTACAGCATAAACTTCATAGGAATAAGCATATTAAGAATCTATGAGCACCAATTATTCCAAACTACGCGCTCGTTTTCACTTTGCAAAAGACACATTGGATATTGGCAATCTAATTTCTTGGAAGCGCGCGCATTTCTTGAAGCATTCTTTCATAAAGGTTTTCGCAGCTTATGAGCTCAGGCTCATGCCCGTTCGGCCATCAACCGTGGCATTCCCGTTCGCATCATAGGCATAGGTTCCTGCAACATTGTCCACCCTATCCAGCCTGTTCCCGTTATAATAATACTGGTTCATCGTACCGCCGTTCCTGCCCAGCTGGTTGATATTACCCATGTTATCATAGTTCAGAACCTCGCTCATATAGATTCCGGTACTCGTTCCATTGATCAGCCTGTCCATTTTATCATATCCATAGCTGAACACGTTAGGCGAGGTGGACGGTGAGGTATTCTGCGACCAGAACTGTCTGCTAATGTTCCCGTTCCACTGGTTACCCCCGTTCTCCTGGTAGTCCAGCTGGATACTGAACTGATCGGATATGCTGTTCTTCAGCCAGCCGCGCTCATTATAGGCAAAGGTTGTCCCCTGGGTATCGTTATGCAGACTCTTCTTATGTAACTGGCCGGTCTCGTTGTACTCCAGATGGCTCAATAACCAGCACGAAATTATCAAGGCATTATTCTTTGCAATTAATGAACTGGAACCCTCGCCTAAAAAGGTAACGAGAGTTTAGCCGGGAGTGAAGAGGAAGATAGCCCTGCTCGCAAAGCATTTCAGCGAAGGTATCAAGATTACCCAGCTCGCTAAACTACATTCCAGGACATACGGAGCCATTAAAGCCAGGCTAATCAAACTTGAACTTACACAGAAATAACAAAGCCCGGCAATTTTTAAACTGCCGGACTTTGTTATGTAAGTTACATTTTGGTCTTAGCGTCTCTGCTAAGACCAGATGTGGCAACTATTTGACTGTATTGACTAGTATAAAGATAGGTATTAATACTATGTTGATACAATTTATTTATAAGTTTTGCACAACATTTACTCAGTTTCACCGCTACTTAGGCATCACTCATTAACGCTATCAACAATCCCCGCCGACTGAGGAAAGTATCTTTTTTAATACATCACATAACTGACATACTAACCTTTAGTTAGCCGTTTTTGAACTTGAAATAATAGTTATTTTATCGTACCAAAAAATCCTTGCCTTTTCAGGTGTCGTTTTGGCATTGTATGTTTTGGGCAATTCCTTGTCTCTAGAGAACCTCCCAACTAATTTTAACGTAAGAGGAAGAGTTTGCCCATCCCATAAACCATTTGCATTCACTAATGTTTTATTTGTTGGTTCAAGATAAAATCGCTCTACATCCTTTAAAAACCTTTCCTTTTTAAACTTTGTTTCAAACCATTGGGGGCATCCACATTCGATAGCCGCATAAGAAACGGTAATTGTAATCATTTTTGTTTCTGTTTGCGAGTTTCCAGAAGTTTCCATCGTGGAGTGAACTAATTGCAAAGAATCCTTAGATGATTTATCCATTGAATCCTTTTTCATGTTATTCGGAGTGGGCGAATAATTACAGCTTAGCGCTAGCAAAAACGCGAAAATATTTATTAAATTCATCATATGCTTTGTTTAAAAATCAAGATTTAAGTACCACCTAGCCCAAGATGCCAAGTTAACGCTTCGTGATCGTGCCTGAACTGAGGTACCTGTTGGACTTCCAGGATACCAATAGTTTATCATTAATTGTCCTCCTTTATCAGTTGCGCCAAACATAGTGTTTGAGTTGTTACTAGGATTTGCTGCATTCATATGAGAGTTGGCAGCGCCGTACACGAACGCTCCCGTAACTCTTGCCAATTCCATTGCAAATGAACGACCACCCGGATAATTAGCTGATGTAGTTACTGTAGATCCATTACACGCGCCCAAATAAATAATTGCATAATCAGCAAAACTTATTTTTCCGGATTGAACAGCTTGCCCTAATCGTATTAAATCAGAAGTATACACATTGCTTGCCGTAGGATGTAAACTTGCATTTGCAAATATCATTCCTTCCCCAAATGTTGAACCCGCTTGATTATGATCAAAGCCTCCGTGAGAAAACACAGCTAAAAAGCCTATCCCATTACTACTTTGATCTGATATATTTTTTAGCGCACCATAAAAATCATCATATCCACCTCTTCCAGTTTCCGCAGATACATTTTCTGTAATCGCCTCAGGAATTAATGCTTTCATAGCTTGACCCCATACTTTCTTCAATGCAGCATAGTGTCTCTAATTTACTACAATAATCAAGTTTTTTCTTTCAAATCTTCTGTAGACATCCAGTCCAGGATATATAAAATTACCTTCTCCCTATTACATTCTTAAAGTATTCTTGAATAGGCAAGTAATTAACATAGTACTTATCTAAATTTTCTAAGACTAAAGCTTCTAACCTTTCAGTAGTAGTTTTGTCCGTACCTGTCTCATCCTGCAGCGCCCATTTAAATAGAAGATTATCTGGATTATATTTAAAGGCTAATCTCAAATATTTATCACCAATGTCATCGTACTCTAAATTGAAAAACCAGGGACTTATTTTTATCATCCAACCTTGAAGAAATAATAATTCAGGGCTTTTTGGATAAAATTTATTGATAAGGATTATATTCCTATTTAGAATATGCTGTAGATAATCTTCTTCAATTTCATTATTCCCTTCAACTAATAAGTACCAAACGATAAATGTTTGTTTAATCAAAGCGATGTTATTTGGCAATTTCTCTTCTTTAATTTTAGGTTCTACTTCCTGTATTGCCTTAATATAATCTATTTCCATTTTCATTTAATTATGGTGTAAACGCAGTAGATATTCGAGGGGTTCCATTAACTATTGCTCCTCTGACAGTTACATTTTGACCATAGACACTTATGACCCTTTCAAAAGTACCTGAGGCTGGTAAAGATGCTTGTTGTCCCAATGATAAATATAGTCTTTTAATTACATTCGTTTCACTTCCAGCAGTTTTTAATAACAAGCCTAATTTATGATCATGCCCGAGTGATCCATAGATTATGTGCTTAATACTTTGCTTATTTGCAAGTGTAGTAGCCATACCTTTCCTAAACAACGCTAATTCAGCTTTTCCAACTCCAAGAACTTTTGTTACAGCACCAGTAACTTTCCCTATTGGAATCGCAGAAGCATACTTTAAACCTGTTTCAATATCTGATTGTGGATTGCCAAGTCTATCTTTACCATCTATTGATCCACTTATTCCGTCCCATATATTGGCAATAGGGTTGAATTGGTTAAGTTGGTCTATAGAATACATTGTCCAATCAAAAACACTTCCAGAATAATCACCTCCGTAATTTCTCAATCCTATGGAAATTTGTTCAGAACCAGACAAGGGAACGTTATTTCTATTTTTTTGTTTTTTAGGTGGGTCTTCTTCCCCCAAGCCCATATAAAACGATTGAGAGCCAAATCCTGCTTGCCAATTCTGACTTGTATTATAATCAGGAATCATCCCGTCTGGATCGACAAACCTAATTGGATTATTGAAGCAATAATTATAAGGAGAATATCTCCGCATCTTCTCCGCCAATGGATCCACTACATTCCACCTGCCAATCTCCGGATCGTAGAACCTTGCGCCGTAATCATACTGCCCCAGCCCCTCTTGCAACTCCTTGCCATTGTAAAGGTATTTATTTGTTCCACCAGTGGCAACTTTTCTCAGGCCAAATGCATAATAATCATCGCGCTGCAGCACCTCCAACTGGCCATTATTCGGGTTTTTATAGAAAGTGGCCCGCACATTGCCCAGATGGTCGCCCAGGTTATACTCGTAACTGTAACTGCCATTGCTGTTCCTTGCAATCCCTTCTTCGGTCTGGATAAAGTCTATGCTGCCATTGGTATACTGGATGCCATCCACATAATCAGTTACCGTGCCCCCATTCTCTTTTTTCAGTTTTTCACCCGCTGCACTGTGTGTATAACTCAGATTCTGCCCCCCGCTTACCGATTGTGGCAGGTTGAGGAAATTGTAATTTAAGGTAATATCCTTCCCGATGTCACTTGTCAGGTTACCGTTGGCATCATAGCCATAACTGCTATTGGTAAAACCGCCGATCGTTTTAAGCCTGTTACCTTCATAAACCGTATAATTATTCGTGCCAAAATTATCACGCGTTAAACTGCGGATATTGCCCATTACATCATAAGCAATGGCCTCGCCCAAGTCGCTGCCCGCAACCGCGTTAGTCAGTCTGTTTAGCTTATCGTAGGTATAACTGAAAGCATTTGATGCACCATTGGTATAACTCTGACCGGAAATATTGCCATTGAACTGTGGCAAAGTGCTATCGTTGTACTTTAGCTCCATACTGAACTGATCGGATGTGCTGTTCTTCATCCAGCCACGTTCGTTGTAAGCAAAGGTGGTCGCTTGGGTATCGTTGTGCAGGTTCTTTTTATGTAACTGACCGATCTCGTTATATTCCAGGTGGTTCAGGGCTACCTCCCCCTGTTTGTTAATTTCTTCGAAAGTAGCCAGTTTACGGCCCATGTGGTCGTACTCGTAACGGTTGGCAATTATGGTTTCTACCGTGCCTATCCTGTGGGTACGTTTGCTTGCTTCCAGGCTGCCATCAAAATTCCATTTATTGTCTACCACATCCG
>CBFGNP010000065.1:0-11186 GCA_965650095.1 uncultured Pedobacter sp.
CACTATAATCCCATAAAGCTGCCTGGCCGCCATCAGCAGTGCTCCAGCCATTAATTTCTAAACACTTTCCGGTGGCATGCATTGGTGT
This sequence comes from uncultured Pedobacter sp., assembly GCA_965650095.1. GTDB lineage: Bacteria > Bacteroidota > Bacteroidia > Sphingobacteriales > Sphingobacteriaceae > Pedobacter. The sequence goes on from CBFGNP010000065.1 coordinate 89, forward strand.
TAATCTGTAATATCCACCTCCCGCATCTTCCACTTTGAACTGCTGGTTTGCTCCTGCTACATACCCCCACTGCTGAGCGGGTGTTTGATTGGCAGTACCCCATCCTCCAATTTCCAATGCCTTAAAACTGTATCTGTTTACAATCTGGTAAACCTGTCCCACCTGGATGGTTGAGGTGGTGTTATTTTGTGCTCCCTGCATCACTGCGGCGAGGCCTTGCTGATCAGCAACTCCGTTTGTCTGCCTGTCGATGATTCTGAATGCATTGTTTCCGCTCGATCCATCATCCCAATAAAATGGAAGTAAACCGTTTAACAGTGCCTGGTGAGTGACGTGATTCAGGTAATATGCCCTGCTGGCCAGATGGAGTATCAATGCATCTCCAGAAAGGGTTGTCAACCGCCGGACTGCTCCGTATTCTCCCAATATAACTGGAATGCCCTTATCAATATACTTAGTCTTCATCAGCGAAAAATCTGCTCCAGCATTTGATTCCTCTCCATAAGTAGCATTCCGTGAAGCATCAGTAGTAGAATGATATCCATCACCCCAATAATAAAACATATTGCCCCAACTTACATCCTGGGTGAGACCAGCAAAATTAAATGGTGTATAATGGTGTACTTCAACCATCAGGCGATTGGCTGCAGGATCTGTGGGTAGGGTATTCATTAAATTATTTGAGTATTCAATGCTGGTTGTGGGGCCTTGGATAACCAATACCCTGTAACTGTTCCGGCCACCGGTTGATCTGACCGCATTCACAAATGTTTGGTGATAGGAAAGCAGAACACTCATTCCGGTAGCATCTGATACCGCAGGTTCATTAGCACTGGCAAACATAACATGTTCGTCAAAATCACGCATTTGTGTTGCAATCTGTTCCCAAAAGGCTTTTTGTAATGCATTAACCTGGGCCTGTTGGGCTGTGGTGCAGTTGTTCTCCAGCCAACCTCCGTCCCAATGGATATTTAATATTACATACAGACCATCGTTAACACAGTATTGCACAACCTGCTTTACCCTGTTTAGCCATGATTGCTGAAGTTCTGCCGTAGCACTGTTGGCCATGTATTGGTTCCATGAGCAAGGGATCCGAACTGCAGTAAAACCGCTTCTTTTCACCTGATCGATAAGCGCCTGGGTAGCCATAGGATTGCCCCAGTTTGTTTCACCACCAACTGCCTCAAGTGTGTTGCCTAAATTCCAGCCCAGTTTGAATTTTGCCGAGAGCTGCATCGCCGTGCTGTTTACTCCCGATTGGTCGGGTGGAAGAGGTGATAAGTTGTAACTTGGATAACTGGTTGCGGTTAAAGCCCTGGCAGTTGTTTTATTAGTTGTATCCGATTCTGGAATGGCAACTTCTGGCTTTTGGCATCTTGTTACTAAAAGGAACATAAAGATGCCCATAAAATATTTTAAGGTTCTCATATTGTTATAGATGATTTGGTTAGTAAACTATATTGGATTGATATTTGATCCAATAACAGTTAATAATAGGTTAATCGACTAACTTTTTACAGATAGTTTTTTTATTGATCGGATAGGGAAACCATTGGTGCAGGTAATGTGCTTTGCCTTCCTTTTTTACTGAGTTAATACAGGGAAGCGGTTTGTTACCATCGGTTGATGTTGTGTTTTTTCGGTTTCCGATTGCTTGTACACTGACGGGCCATGCATTTCTCGACATTAGCCGCAATCTTGTTGGTTCTAACAGCCTAGTTAGATTGATAACTTTCATGCTCATATTGTTTTTGGTTAGATAAGGTTATTATTAGCAGGCTGAAGCTGATAAACCTGCAATTGACGGTAATACTGATTTGAACCAGCAACACGCTGATTATAAAAAGTAAGAATGGTCCATGGGTTTATAGGATCTGCATACCAATAACTAAAAGTAACGATAGGTAATCTGCACACGGGGTATATATGTTGCTAAATAGGTAACAAATGTTGCCTGTTGATTTAAGTATTTTACAGGCTGGGGTTGCTTACAGTTATTCGTTAAAACATAGATGGTTTTTAGAGAATTCAAGTGGCTTAAGTTAACAGAATCATTTCCGGATAAAGCTTAAAAATTGATAAAATGTTACATAAGGGAGAGATGTTTTATAAGGCAGGATTATCTTGTTTTTTAGGTATTTGTCTGTTTTTCAGTATGTAAAGGTGTTTTTGTTTAGTTTTCTGATCAAAATGCTTTCGATAGCCATGTAACAAAAATATCCTTCTTTGTATCATTTGAGGCATTCGTCAATTTGACTTGAAACTATATTTGAATATTCAAAGCCAATTATTAATGGCAGGCAATTAAGATCAGTGATCACGGAAGAATAAACTCATCTACGTCTTGCTGTTCGGAGGACTGTTACTTAATAAGGGGCGAAACAAACCAAAATAAACCAAATATGAACCAAACAATTTCTATTCGGAAATTACCGGCTTTTTTGCTGGTGGTAATTTTCTTAGTGCTTCTGCACTTAAAAAGCTATGCTCAGGAGAGGCAAATTACAGGAAAGGTTGTGGGGAACGACAATCCCGCACCGCTGCGCGGAGTGGTCGTGCTGCTCAAGCCTAAGAACACACCTAAGAACACGGTTGTATCAACAAATGAACAGGGACAGTATTCTATAAAAGGAAATACCGGGGATGTACTTGTTTTCAAAATGATCGGTTTTCAACCACAGGAAATAACGATCGGTAATGGCAGTGTCATCAATGTTACCTTAAAGATCGAAACTACAAAATTGGATGAAGTGGTTGTTATTGGCTATGGGAAGGTAGCAAGAAAAGATGTTACAGGTTCAATAAGCTCAATCAAGGGAGACGATTTACGCCAAACCCAGCCAACTACTTTTGACCAGGCCCTGCAAGGCAAAGTTGCTGGGGTAGTGGTTCAACAGGTTTCGGGCCAGCCGGGTGGCGGCGTATCTATCCAAATACGCGGCGTGTCGTCAATAAGTGGCTCTAATTCGCCGCTATTCGTTATAGATGGTATTATTATCCCACCGGTAAACAACCCAGGTAGTGGTTCTAATCCGCTAAATTCAATAAATCCTGCCGAAATTGAATCAATAGATGTATTGAAAGATGCTTCGGCAACAGCCATATACGGTTCGCAGGCAACCAATGGAGTTGTTGTGATCACTACAAAAAGGGGGAAAGCCGGAGCGCCGCAGATCACTTATGATTTCTATGCAGGTTATCAGGAAATACTTAAGCGACTCCCAACAGTAGATTTGCAACAATTTGCTACGCTCATCAATGCCCGGTCCGCTAGCTCGGGCTGGGACTTTGATAAAAGGGCCGAATTTGCCAATCCTCAATATTTAGGTAAGGGCACCGACTGGCAAAAAGAATTATTCCGGAAAGCCCCGCAGATGAATCACACACTTACTGTAAGCGGTGGGGATGACAGAACCCAATATTTATTGTCAACCTCGTATTTTAACCAGGAAGGGATAGCCATTGGATCTGATTTTAGCAGATACTCAGTAAGGCTGAATTTAGACAATAAAACCACTAAATGGCTAAAAATAGGGACGAGCCTTCAGTTGTCGCATGTTGATGAAAAAGTAAACTCAACCTCCAGTAATGTAATTGCCACTGCACTAAGTCTTAGTCCTAATGTTCCGGTAACGAACTCTGATGGCTCTTGGGGAGGGGTTACCGATCCAAACGGTTGGGTAGCACCTGTTGCCAACCCGGTGGCATTGGCAGAAATTATCAAACACTTAAGAAAGCGAAATCAGGTATTTGGCAATGTGTATGCCGAAATACAATTGGCTAAAGGGTTATCGCTGCGAAATGAAGTATCCGGTAATTTCGATTTTAATACAGAAGATAGGTATTCGCCAATTTATAGTTTTGGCAAAGGTAATGTAAGCGCTAACTTCGGTTCCTCTAGCGCCGGTCAAAATTTTTATGTAGTAATACGCAATTTTCTAACTTATAACTATAATTTCAAAAAATTTCATATTGATGCTTTAGCAGGGCATGAATCGCAAGAGAGCACTTTTCAAAGTCTTGGTGCTTCACGAAGGAATTACGCTTCAGATAATGTGCAGGCGATTAGTGGTGGGGATGCTACCACGGCCACAAACTTTGGCTACAATTCATTATCAGACCCTACGGGAGGCTCTGCACAGGAATCTTATTTCGGCCGTGTCAATTTTTCATGGAATGATAAATATCTGCTTACCGGTAATATACGTAACGATGGTTCTTCAAATTTTCCGTCCTACAACCGTTGGGTAACTACCTATTCGGGTGGATTTGCCTGGAAAATTAAAAACGAGTCGTTTTTAAAAGATATAAAAGCTATAAATGAATTGAAGCTGAGGCTCGGTTACGGGATTACCAACAACCAGGGCATACCGGGCAATACATTTGTAACCCAGCTTCTATCAGTAGCCAATGGTCTATCAGGTATAGCGCAGTTTCAAAACAATTTGGCAAACGCAGACGTGACCTGGGAAAAAACTGATTATTACAGTGCTGGACTTGACGGAACGCTTTTTAAGGGGCGATTAAGTTTTACGTTAGAAGCTTACAACCGCTTAACAAAAGGCCTTTTATTACAGGTGCCGCTTCCAGGATACTCTGGTACTGTAGCGGGTTATGGACCGGGATCTATGCAAGCGCCTTTTGCCAATGTTGGCTCGTTAACCAACAAAGGGTTTGACATTCAAATCAATTCTACCAATATTAATGCTAAAAATTTCGGATGGAAAACTAGTTTTACCATATCGCGGAATATTAATAAAGTGACCTACTTAGGTGCAGGTGGAGATGATGCTAACTTAAGTAAGAAATCTTATGTGATTAACGATATCATTCAAAAAACGACGGTGGGCCGGCCTATTGGCGAATTTTATGGCTATGTATTTGATGGTATTTTCTCAACTCCAGAGGATTTTAAAAACCATGCACTGCCTGCTGACCCAAGCGGTAAGCCTTATCCGATCTCTCCAGCAGGTGGTGGTATCTGGTACGGTGACCGTATGTTCAAGGATTTGAATGGCGACGGTATTATCGACACAAGAGATCAAACCTTTTTGGGTTCCCCGATCCCCAAATTCCAATATGGTATCAATAATACATTTAACTACAAAAATTTTGACCTGAATATTTTCTTCAGTGGTAGTTATGGCGCCAAGGTATTCAATCAAATGGCTGTACAGCAAACCAATCCGCAAAATCAGGCTACCTTTTTTACATCGGTGTTAAATTATGCAAACTTAGCTATGGTAGATCCTAACGGCTCTCCATCTGATGTTAACAACGTATATGTTACCAACCCTAATACAACTATTGCTGGGTTGAGAAACGATAATACCAACGGTAATAACCGTCCTAATAGTTTGATGATCGAGGATGGCTCATTCCTGAGGTGTAAAAATATCACTTTAGGCTACCGTTTGCCAGAAAGTTTTTTATCAAAAATATCTATGCGTTCTGTTAGGGTGTATGCCAATGTATCCAATGCATTTATAATTACAAAATATTCGGGTATGGATCCTGAAATTGGTTCATGGGATCCACTTCAGGCAGGATGGGACAGCGGTTATTATCCGCAGCCAAGAGTATTTACTATTGGTGCAAACATAACCTTGAAATAATAAAACGATCAGCGATTAAAAATATATGTTTATGAAATTAATTAACAAAATTTTCATCATCCTGCTATGTGCAGCAGCAATTGTCGGATGTAAAAAGAGTTTTTTGGACCGTCCGTCCAACTCGCAGATAAGTTCTAACAATTTTTATAAAACTACCGCCGATGTACGATTGGCTACGGCAAGCCTTTATGGCGGTTCGCACTGGTGGTCATGGAGCAATGAGTGCTGGATACCACTTGGCGACGTATTGAGTGGTACCGCTAGCTTTCCGTATAATGGCGATTTGGTACAGCTTTTTACACGCACCATTACGGCCCAAAATAATCTTGTGACAAAAGGTTGGGTTGGGTTGTACAATACTGTAGCGCAATGTAATACGGTTATCACAGCTATACAACAGCAAGCTGATCCGTCTATTTCGGAAGCAGACAAAAATGCTGCCATAGCTGAGGCAAAATTTATTCGTGCCATGGCTTATTATAATTTGGCGATATATTGGGGTGCAGTGCCAATTATTGAAGACAACAGCAAACTGATAAAAGATCCGCTGCTTAACCGCAACATTGTTTCGGATGTGTATAAATTCGTTACTAATGACCTGACTTACGCAGCGCAATATCTTCCCAAAACCGATGAAAAAGGCCGGGTAACTACCTGGTCGGCACAGGGAATGCTGGGCAAGGCATATTTGACGATGGCGGGTGTAGGCAAAAGCGGCGGTGTACGCGATCAGGCCTTGCTTGACAGTGCCAAAAAGTATGCGGGCAATGTGTGTAAAAATAGTGGGCTGGCATTGTTTCCTAGCTATTATGATGTTTTCAAAGTGCAAAATAACGATAATCCCGAATCATTGTTCTCGCTTCAATGGGCCGGAGGTGTCGGGTATGGAACTGGCAACGGCCTACAACAATATTATGCGCCAGATAGAATCATTACTCCTCAACAACAAGGTGGATGGATGGCCTTAGCGCCAACTTACGATTTATACCGGATGTATTCTGCTAAAGATACGGTAAGGCGTAAAGCCACTATCATGCTCAACGGAGATTTTTATCCCGAATTGAATGCTGCCGGTGGTGGTTATAAGGCAAAAAGCGCGGGCATGAAAAAACACATGGTTGGTACCGAAAAAGACAACAACTTGCCAACAATGGATTCTTGGTCATCCCCCGAACATAATGCAATGCTTAGATTGTCCGATGTATATTTGGTATATGCCGAAGCCATTTTGGGTAACAATAGTACTACAAGCGATCCTGATGCACTAAAGTATTTCAATGCTGTGCGGACAAGGGCTGGCGTGGATATTGTGACTGCGGTAACTCCGGCTTTACTGCGCACGGAAAGAAGGGTTGAACTTGCTTTTGAAGGACAATACTGGACGGACCTGGTTAGGTATTCTTATTATGATCCGACTAATGCTGTGAAGTTTCTTAATGATCAGGATGCTACCCACGGTCGGATTTCGTTTACTTATGATCCTGTAACGAAGATAGCAACAAGGGATACTATTGCTCCGCCACTTACGCTTCCGGCAACTATCTCTTCATTTACATTGCCAATTCCGTCATCTGAGCTAACCACCGCCCCTAAATTGGCAGAACCACCAGTACCATATTATTAATTAAAAAAATTAAAAGATATTGTAATGAAAATAAAATCATATTTAACCTTCTACTCTTTGCTGCTTTTCTTAATGATAGCGGCTGTATTACCTGCGTGTAAAAAAGATAGAGAAAGTAGTTCTGCTCCAGTTATTTTGAGTATTAAGAATTATGCAGCCTCACCTAATGATACCGTTTTGCATAGTGCTGCGCCAAACGGGCAATATGTGGTAATAACCGGAGATAATTTGCAGAATGCTACACAAATAAGTTTCAATGGTGTTCCTGCTTCTTTTAACAGCGCTTTATTTGCGCCCAACAGCGCCGTAGTGCGAATACCTGACATGCAGTTTTCAAAAATTGATACTGCTAAACTCTATATTGTAGAATACGCTACAAAAGCAGGTTCCACAACGTTTTCTTTTAAATTAGGTCCGGCAGCACCTACCTTTGCTGGAATTTCCAATTTATATGCCAATCCAGGCGATTCTGTTTATGTTTTTGGTTCGGGACTATTTTTTATTCAACGCTTTTCGTATAGAGGCACCCCAATCCAATCCTTTAAATTAGATACTGCCGGGAATTCTATTGGTTTTTTGATGCCGGCCACAACGACCGACGATCAGATATCAATCATCACCAAAAGCGGTACGTTGAATCATAAAATAATTGCGACCCCGGTTATAGCAGGTATTACCAATGAAAATGCAAACCCAGGTGATTCGGTTTATGTTTATGGTAGCTATCTTAAAGATATTCAAATGCTTACGTTTGCAGGTGTCCCGGTTACTTCATTTGTATCATCTAAAAATGGAAGTTCTGTTGGATTCATTTTGCCAACGCTAACGCAAAGCGGACCGGTTTCAGTTACTACACCGTTTGGCACGGCTACTACTGCGTACCAAGTAAATGATGTAGTAACAGGCTCTATATCAAATTGGGACAGCAATTTTAACTGGCAATACTGGGGTGCTGGTAAACAAACTAATGGCAATCCTAATTTCTCTGGCAATTCAAGCACCTATTTTGTGTTGGATATTGATGGATTGTCTAGTAACGACGGATGGCCCTGGAGTACTAACATACCGATGAATGCAATACAATGGGTACCACAAAGCAATATTGCAGATGCGGCTGGCAATTGGGCATTTAAATTTGAAGTAAATATTCCAAAAACTTGGAAAGGTACTACAGTTAATATTGTAAGTGGAGTAAATGGCTATATGGCCCGGTGGGAACCTTGGAGAATAAACGCAACGACCACTGTACCGTACAGTACAAAAGGGTGGGTAACAGTAACTATTCCTTTAACATCATTCCGTGCATCACATCCTGAGCTTGGCGAGGGTATGGGGGCTTCACTAACCAAAATTTCCGATTTAACAGGTGATTCCGGAAATACCTCATGCATCATGTATATACATAACTACACGCTTTCGGCAGCCAGCTTTTATGGCGCTGTTGATAATTTGAGAGTTGTAAAAATTAAATAAACTAAAGCCCTACAGCAATATGCTGCTGTAGGGCTTTTACTAATTAAAATTTGCCAGCGCGAATGAACCTGCGGCTGATAATGCTGAGCAGATGGCCATACTCAATAGTAACCACCAGATATTTATTAATGCAATGCCATAGCATAAGGTTATTCCTTCCCTAAGGTTGGTTAGTGTTCGCCACTCCCGCAGAAGGGCTCACCTTTTGTTGCTTAGCTTAAAGAATAATTAACCAATTGAAAATAACCCCTTAAAGACTATCCGTTTTTTAAGGAAAATAAAAAAACATGTTTAGAAAAAAAGCGTTGTTAAGTACGGTTTTTGTTATCTCTCTTTTGGGATGTCAAAAAGATGTAAAAGCTCAAACTAATGTAGAAAAACCAAAAGTAGTTAATGGAAGTTTGGAAGAAAAATTCGCAAATGTTTCGCCGAAACTTACCTCCAATAATGCCAATCCTTTATTAGATTTTATGTTTACGGCCGATCCAACAGCCGTAGAATACAATGGAAGAATTTATGTGTATGCCACCAATGATCATCAACAGTATGAGAAGGTAGGGAAGGATGGGAAAAATTCATATGAGCATATCCGTACACTGGTGATGATGTCTTCTGATGATATGGTTAACTGGACCTATCATGGCCTCATCAATACTGCCGAGCTGGCACCATGGAGCCAGAATTCCTGGGCGCCTTCCATTACATCCAGAAAGGAAGCAGATGGCAAGACGCACTTCTATCTGTATTACTCAAATGGCGGTGGTGGCTCAGCGGTGCTTACTTCCACCTCTCCGGTTGGCCCATGGAAAGACCCATTGGGAAAGAATATAATCGACCGTTCTGTTCCCGGTGTGGATGTTGGTGCTCCATTCGATCCCGGAGTTCTTATTGATGACCAGGGTACAGGCTGGCTTACTTTTGGAGGCGGAACGCCTAAAACGAAATATATGCCAGATAATGCCAGAATCGTCAAATTGGGAAAAGACATGATCAGTTTGGCCAGTGATGTTGCTAAGATACCTGCTCCTTATTTTAATGAGGCAAGCGACCTTAACTTTATCAACGGAACCTGGGTTTATAGCTATTGTACGGACTGGGGTGAACGCACTGAATGGCCTTATAGCAATATTGATAAACCAACCGCATGCAACATATCTTACATGACAAGTAAAACACCCTTAACTCCGGATAGCTGGAAGTATCGCGATAATTACTTTAAGAATACTGGCGATGTTAACGTAGGGCCTTTGACAAACAATCACACTCACGTGTTCAAGTTTAAAGGGAAATATTATCTTGCTTACCATGCCATGTATTTACAGGATTATTTTGGCACTAAGGGCGGTTTTCGTAATGCGGGTATCGAAGAAATGCAGGTGGATGAAAAGAATGTGAGTTTCCCCATGGTCAATGCAACTTTTAAAGGTCCGTCACAACTCAACCCGTTAAATCCATTCGTTCTTCAGCAGGCAGAAACTACTGCAGGCACTTCGGGGCAAGTTCAGTTCGAAGTCGCTGGTAATCTGGGTAATATGGTTGCCAAAGGAAAAGCAGATCAACAATGTGTTATGGTACGGGGAGCCGATTTTAGCAAACAGATTCCTGCCAAATTCGAAGCCAGGGTGAAGGGAAAAGGCAGAATTGATGTTTATGTAAATAATCTTAAAGGTACCCCTCTTGTTTCCCTTACATGTGATGAGAAGGAATGGACTACACTTTCAAAGAAAATAGCCATGAAAATAGATAAAGGAGTAGAGAATATCTACTTTGTGTTTAATGGAGAGGGCTTTTTGTTTGATGAATGGAAATTCATTCGTTAATCCTGGTCGCAGGTTTATGGATGCTAATGATAATTAAAGTTGGTTAAGAATGAAAACCCCAAATGAAAATATGAAAAATGCGATTTACAGGTTATCGATGGTAGCCTTAATAATCACCCTTATAGTGCCGTGTTTATATGCACAAAAAGCCACCAATCCTATTATTTATGCAGATGTACCGGATATTTCAATAATACGTGTGGGCAATAGCTATTACATGAGCAGCACAACGATGCACATGAACCCCGGTGTGCCCATTATGAAATCGACAGATCTTGTCAATTGGAAAATGATCAACTATGCCCATGATGCTTTGGCAGATGTGCCGGCGCTAAATTTGACAGAAGGAAAAAACGCCTATAGTAAAGGCACCTGGGCAAGTAGTTTACGCTATCACAAGGGGATGTATTATGTAAGTACTTTTGCACAAACCACAGGTGAAACCTATATTTTTAAAACGAAAGATATAGAAAAAGGAAACTGGGAACGAATTTCTTTTAAGCCAGCATATCATGACAATTCTTTGTTTTTTGATGATGATGGCAAGGTATATTTAATTCATG
>CBFGNP010000066.1:0-11175 GCA_965650095.1 uncultured Pedobacter sp.
AATTCCCGCCTTGCTCTCCGGCACTAAAGTGAGCCTGGGCACTTCCACAGAACGAAGGAGCTTTAACCTGATCCCGATTGCCAGAATGGAATATTTATGGTCAAGGCAGCATAAAATTTCCCTTAATTATTCTGGTTCTGCAAATGAACCTTCATTTGATCAGATCCAGCCGGTAAAAGATGTGACTAACCCCCAGAATCCGAGAATTGGTAATCCTGATTTGAAAGCCTCCTTTACACATACGATCAGATCCGAGTATAACAACTACCTGGCAAATCTTAAAATGAATTATTCCGTAAATATGAATGCTTCTTTTACGCAGAACAGTGTGGTGAACAATACGGTTGATGTGCTGGACCCCAATGTGGTCGTTGGACCAGGTCAGAAAGAAGTTTACATTTCTGAAACGAGGTACATCAATGTGAATGGTACTTATCGCGTAGGAGGCAACTATTCCATCAGCAAGCAATTTAGCGACCGCAAATATAACCTGTCCTTCAGTGGCTCCGCAAACTATAACCACCGCATTTCAATGAGCAACGGCGACCAGAATATCAATACCGTTAAAACTTTTGTGGAGCGGTTCGGACCGAGAATTAATCCTACAGAGTGGTTTGAGATTAATCCCTATGTTTCACATAATTACACAAAATCTGAAAATACCCTGTTGAAAAATCAAAATGAGACCAGCACGCTGGCATTTAATGTTGATGGCAAAGTATATTTCTTAAAAACCTGGCTGTTCGGCTATAGTGCGAGTAAAAACTATGTGAGCGGGATTCAAGCCAATCTGACCAGTAACCCCTTCGTCGTAAATACTTACCTGGAAAAAGAGCTGTTTCACCGCAGGGGCAGAATTTCATTGCATGCTTTTGATATCCTGAACCAAAACAATTTTATCAGCCGGGATTACAATGACAATGGCGGATACACGGATACAAGATCCAACGCCCTCAGCCAATATTTTATGCTCCGTCTGAGCATGCGCCTGCAAAAATGGAGCGGGGCCAAGGGGCGTAAAGGCCAGCCGATCAGACGAAGGGGAGATGGTAGTTTTATGTAAATGTAGTATCTTGTTTCCGTTTCGCTATAGGTGAGTTGCCCATACCCAACCTCCGGATAGAAGGCGGTTACTAAGAAAAAGATAAGAAAAGTTAATATCGGATGAGAAGAATAATTATTTTAGCGGCATTATTAGCCATCACATTTAGTCCATTACAAAAAGCTATGGCGCAAAGCGAAAAGAAAAACAATGCCGTGGCCCTGAACCACATTGCAGTATATGTAGCAGATTTAAAAATAGCTACTGATTTTTACAAGACGGTATTTGACCTGGAAATGATTCCCGAACCATTTAAAGATGGAAAGCATACCTGGTTTTCCATCGGTGCGGCGGGCCAGTTGCACCTCATCGAAGGAGCCCAAAAGAATGTGGTTCATGAAAAGAATAATCACCTGTGTTTTTGTGTGGCTTCCATACAGGAGTTTACATCGAAACTGAAAGCGAAGCAGATCAGTTTCGAAAACTGGGCAGGTGCGCTGAATACAGTTACAGATAGGGCGGACGGGATCAAGCAGATTTATTTTAAGGACCCGGACGGGCATTGGCTGGAGGTGAACGACGACTTTAAGAGATAAAACACCACCTTTGTATAGCTGTAGCAAGATAAGACATTTTCAAAGTCGCTGCTATAGTTTGTTGATATCAACATTTCGTGCCAGGTATGGGCTGTTCAGCTGTGACTTAATTTTTCACATATAGGTTAATCTAAACATATATGTTTTATATTAGTACTCCTGATTATGAAAGCCAAATATCTATTATCTATACTCTCTGTCTTTTTTATTCTTTGCTATACCAAAAGCTTTTCCCAACCGTATGGACTTGGATTTTATAGTCATGAAGTAGTTCAGGATCAACGGACAGGTCTGGATTTAAGTCCGGGAAAGACACTTTGCTTCGGTTCGAGCTTTGAAATTGCGTTTGACCTTAGTTTCCGGCCTTCCAAGGACGATTACTTCGGTTATATCCTTCGTTTTGTTGGCAACAACAATAAAAATATCGACCTGATTTATGACAAAGATCCCAAAGAAAAAAATCACTTTAAGCTGATTATCGGAGATAAGTTTTCTAAAATAGCATTCAACATCCCATCGGATGTTTTATTTAGTTCCTGGAATACAATTAAGTTCAAATTTGATTACGATAAGCGATTACTCCACTTATCTTATGGGAAGTTTTCCTCTCAAACAAGTTTAGAGATCAAGGAGGGCGACTGTTTTAAAATTCTTTTTGGAGCGAATGAGTACATGGGTTTTAAAACAACCGACGTGCCACCAATGAAGATAAAAAACGTAAAGATTTCTGAAAGCGGGGAGTTAAAATATGCCTGGCCATTAGATGGGTATGAAGGGACAAACGCAACTGAGCTGGTTGGTCATAAGGAGGCATCCGTAGTGAATCCGCTTTGGATAAAAAAGCTTCATCATGAATGGCAGTTGCTTCAAACACTGTCTCTTAAAGGAGCTGCAAGTGTAGCTTTTGATGTGAAAAACGAGGTTTTAAATGTCGTTGGCGTTGATTCTTTGCTTAAATATGATGTGAAATCCGGAAAATTAGCGGGGGTTAATTATTTATCAGGAAATCAAAATCTCTTGCGCGGTAATCAGTCTTTGTTTGACGACAGGAACAGACGTTTACTGAACTTTTATGTAGACCAGAAAGTGGTCAGTACGTTTGACACCATCCACCGAAAATGGAGCAGGAATTATAGCCTCAACACGCCAATTACTGATTTTTGGCAATACAATAAGTTTTATTCAGCCGCAGATTCCTCCTTATACGTGATTGGGGGATATGGCCACTTTTTCTATAAAAATCAAATTCAAAGGTTTCATTTTCCATCTGAAACCTGGAAAACTGTGCCGGTTACAGGTGATCAGTTTACTCCCAGATATTTAGCAGCACTAGGTCGTACTGAGCAGGGAGCATATATTTTAGGTGGATATGGGAGCTCGACAGGTCAGCAGATGTTGAATCCCCGAAATTTATATGACCTCCTTTATTTTGATGTAAAAAAGCATTCGATCAAGAAAATTTATGAGCTGAAGGTGGAAGGTGAGCATTTTGCTTTCGGAAATTCTATGATCATTAATGAAAAATCGAATACTTATTATGCGCTCATATTTCCTAAACACAAGTATAAATCTCATTTGCAGCTCATCCAGGGGTCTTTAGTGAACCCGGAATATAAGCTGAGCGGCAGTACCATACCTTATGTTTTTCATGATATCAATTCTTTTGCCGATCTTTTCTATTGTCCGGATAGCAAGAGGTTTATTGCAGTTACTTCATTCAGGGATGAAAGCGACCATACCACTATTCAGGTGTATTCGCTGTTTGGCCCGCCAATAGATGCGGATGCTAAAGTTGCCGCGGCATCAAAAACAAATGTGTATCTGGTTGTTTTAATCCTGCTGCCTGTGATTGCCGCTGGCTGGTTCATATTTTCGAGGAGAAAGAAAAGGGCTGCCATTGAACCAATAACCGCTCCTGCAACGCCCGCTTTTGTGAGCCCGGTTGATCAGCTGGCGACTAGTGGTGCTGACCTGATCAAGCCCGCTATAACGAAAAAAGTTACGGATGAATTTAAGTCCTCCGTCTTCTTGTTTGGTGATATGCAGGTTTTTGACAAAGAGGGGCAAGAGATCACCAGGCTATTTACTCCATTGATCAAAGAGCTTTTCCTGGTTATCCTGTTGTATACCATCAGGTGGGAACGCGGTATCAGCTCCGAAAAATTAAAGGAGTTACTGTGGTTTGATAAATCCGATGAAAGTGCAAGAAACAACCGTTCTGTAAACATTGCAAAACTGAAAAGTATTCTCGAAAAGATAGACCACTGTATGGTTTCGAAAGAGACCGGCTACTGGAAGATCAACTGTGATTTCGAAAGTGTGTATGTCGACTACCAGCGATATTTTTCGATCATCAAAGACAAGAAAAAGCTCAATAAAGAAAAGATCTCTGACCTGGCGGAAATCATCAAACGCGGTTCCTTCCTGCCGAATACAGGCTATGAATGGATGGACCAGTTTAAGGCAGAGATCTCTAACGAAATTATCGATACCTATCTGCATTTTGCACATTCCATCGTCATTGCCGATGATCCGGAGCTGCTGATTGAACTGGCCAATTATATTTTCTATTTTGATGCTGTAAATGAGGAGGCGATGGTGATCAAGTGCAAAGCCCTGGCGCATCTGGGCAAACACTCGCAATCTAAAAATACCTACGAGAATTTTTGCAAAGAGTACAAGCTGCTGTATGGTGATGATTTCGAAAAAAGCTTTAATGATATCCTGTCTGAATAGGATTCATCCAGCTATCACGCTGCATCTGGGATGCTTAAAACCGGATACTGCAGCATGAAATGCTAAAGCCATGCCCTCTTCCCAGAAGGTCTGATGTTTCCTTTTTTTAGGTAAAAATTGAATTAATTGATATTAACGGAAAAAAAAGCCTTTTATTAATGATTTATTATGTAATAATTAATCGAAACGATGTAATCTTGGTAAAAACTAAATGAATAGATCACACTAACCAAATTGAATTAAAACCAATCACACACAAATGAAATTTTTAGTCAAATATGTTTATGGTACGGCCGTCACCATTTTGATATCGGCAGGTGGTAGTTTCGCACAAACAAAAAAGGGTAAAGCTCCCGTAAAAAGCGCAATCAAAACGGCTGCCATACCGGCTGCAGAACTGCAGGCAGGTAAAACCTTAATTCAAAAGTCTGACTGTGCAGCCTGCCATAAGTCGGATGTGAAGCTGGTCGGCCCCGCATTCATTGAGGTTGCAAAAAAGTATCCGGCAAAGGAAGCCAGCTATACCCTGCTTGCTGGTAAAATTATAAAAGGCGGTAGTGGTACATGGGGACAAATTCCTATGAGCCCACATCCCTCTGTTTCTCAGTCCGATGCCAAAAAAATGGCTGAATATATATTATCTCTGAACTAGGCGAATCTTTTAACACGATAACTGATTAGAAAAAATGAACCGAAATAAAAAAATAGTCATTGGCATCCTGAGTTTATCGATGCTGATCTATACCTGTAAAGTATCGCAGCAAATGGTAAAGCGCGATGCCAGCGGAAACATTGTGGTGAATACCAATCCTTCTTCTGCATATCTATCGCCCCAGGAGAGCATGAAGACGATATTTTTACCCAAAGGTTACCATCTGGAACTGGTGGCCAGTGAACCCATGATCCATGAGCCTGTTGCGATTACCTGGGATGGAAATGGCAGAATGTATGTTGCAGAAATGAATACCTATATGCAGGACGCAGAAGGGACCGGGGAAATGAAGGCGGTATGTACCGTAAAGCGACTGGAAGATACCAATGCCGATGGGAAAATGGATAAGTCTGTAATCTTTATTGACAAATTGCTTTTACCGCGAATGATCCTTGCCCTGGATGACAGGATCCTGATCAACGAAACCAACTCCAATAACATTTACAGCTACCGTGATGCCGATGGTGATGGCAAGGCGGAGGAGAAGAAACTGATCTTCAAAAATGATGAAATCAGCTCCAGTAACCTGGAGCATCAGAAAAGTGGTTTGATGTGGAACCTGGATAATAAGATTTATGTAACGGTTGAAAATAAACGCTATGTGTATGAAGACGGGATGCTGAAGGCTGAATATCTTCATGAAGGGCCGGGCGGACAATGGGGATTGACCAGTGACAACTACGGTAGATTGTATTTCTCTGCGGCAGGATCTGAAACACCTGCACTTAACTTTCAGCAGAATCCTTCTTACGGGCGCTTTGATTTTAAAGACCAGTATGATAAAGATTTTCAGGCGGTATGGCCAATCATTTCTACACCGGATGTTCAGGGTGGCTTAAACAGGTTAAGACCGGATAGTACGCTTAATCACTTTACAGCATGTACAGGTCAATCGATATTCAGGGGAAATGCCTTACCTGCAGATGCACAGGGCGACCTTTTCATCTGTGAACCGGTAGGACGATTGATCAGACGTGCCAAAGTGACCAATACTGACGGAAAAATAACTTTGAGGAATGCCTATAACAAAGAAGAATTCATCGCCTCTACCGACATGAACTTCAGACCTGTGAACAGTGTTACCGGACCTGACGGATGCTTATACATCGTTGATATGTACCGCGGAATTATCCAGGAAGGGAACTGGACAAGAAAAGGAACTTACCTGCGTAAACAAATTGATGAAAAGAAATTTGATAAAAATATTGGCCGTGGAAGGATCTATCGGGTAGTTTATGATGGTATAAAGCCTGATCAAACTGCACCCAGGTTGTTAGACCTGACCAGCGACAAGCTGGTGCCTTATCTGGCACATGCCAACGGCTGGTGGAGAGATAATGCACAGAAAATAATGGTGTTGCGTGGCGATAAAACTGTTGTGCCTGCATTGAAAGCCATGGCCGTGGACAAAGCCACGGGGCAGCTTGGACGAATCCACGCACTATGGACCTTGAGTGGATTAAAAGCTTTGGATAAGGAAACCCTTAAGGCGGCATTGAACGATAAAGATGCAGAAGTTCGTAAAACTGCAGTCTGGATTGCTGACGACCTGATCAAGAAAGGAGATGACCAACTGATCCCTATTTTGGATTTCCTTAAAAATGATCCGAGTGCCGATGTTCGTTTTCAGTTGGCCCTGACCTTAAGGTTTAACAAGTCGGAAAAAGCACAGAATATCATAAAATATATGGTGGCAAAATATCCGGATAACCAGGTATTGGTTGAGTCACAAAAAAGCTTCCAGGAGAACAATGAGAAACGTGCCCTGGCTGCAAAGAATGCCGCTGTCATGGCCACAGAGGACAAAAAGTTGGTGTTACAAGGTGCAACCATCTTTAAACAGCTGTGTGCAATTTGCCATGGTGCCGATGGAAAAGGGGTGACCATAGGTGGTAAAGATATGCCGGCACCTCCGCTGGCCGGTGTAAAAGATGTGAACGGCGATCCTGAAAAGTTGATAAAAATTCTTCTCCACGGCTTAGCGGGGCCTGTTGACGGTAAAACTTATGCTGATGCGATGCCTGCACTTGGTAGCAATGATGATGAATACATCGCTGCTGTACTGAGCTACATCAGAAATGATATGGGCAACAAGGCATCTGTCGTAAAACCTGCCGATGTTAAAAGGGTGAGAAACGAGCACAAAACGCGCGATAAGAACTGGACCATCCAGGAACTGCAAAGCACAACAGCAAAGTAAAATAAAAACATATCGTCAATACCCATTTACCTGCTTTTATAGCGGGGATGGGTAAGTATTAACTAAAAAATTCAATCCATATATTCATCTTAAGTCGTTATAATGCTAAAAGATCTTTTTCAATTTAACATCAGAAATTCATTAATCCCAATTCTGCTCATCCTTGTCAATGGATTTGCAGTTGCCCAGGAAAAAACATATGCGGGTGCAGGTAATTTAAAATATGTAGACCCACAGATTGGTAACGTAGGCCATTTGTTGCAACCCACACGGCCAACTGCACAATTGCCAAATCAAATGATCAGAATGTTTCCACAGCGAAAAGATTACCTGGATGACCAGATCTCAAGCTTCCCGTTAAATGTCGTGTCACACCGTTTGGGCGAGGTATTTGCCTTAAAACCTTCGGCTCAGCACCTGGAGCCCGGCAGTTGGAAAAGAAAAATGACTTACGACCACGACCTGGAAGTTACCCGTCCCTGGTATTACAGCACTTACCTGGTTGATGATGAGGTGAAGGTCTCTTTTACCCCAGGTAAAAAAACAGGATACTATAAATTTCAGTTTCCTGCAAAAGGAGAAAAAGCCCTGCTCTTTGAAAACTACAATCCTGGTTTAAATGAATTTAGCTTTATTTCTGCTACCGAAATTACCGGAATGGAGGTTTATCATGGCAACATTAAGGTTTACCTGTACGGCGTTTTTAGTGAGGGCGCTGTCGTGGGAACTGTGCAGGACAACAAGCTTTTGCCGGCACGCAAGGTGAGTGGAAAGGATGCCCGGGCATGGGTTCGTTTCCCGGAAAACACTACAGGGAATGTAGAATTTAAATACGCTATATCTTATGTGAGCGCGGAACAGGCCAGGAAGAACTACAATAATGAATTGAGTAGAACCACCTTCGACCAGCAGGTTATACTTGCAGAGGCCGCATGGGGAAAAGTCATCAACCAGATTAAAACCACCGGAGCTACCGAAGCGCAGCGCCGGTCTTTTTATACCGCGCTATACCGTTGTTACGAAAGGATGGTCGACATTACCGAAGATGGCCGGTATTTTAGCGGTTTTGACAATAAGATACACCGGAGCAACCGTCCTTTTTATGTCGACGATTGGGCCTGGGATACTTATCTGGCACACCATCCGTTAAGGGTTATCCTGAATCCCGCTCAGGAAGAGGATATGTTACAATCTTATGTGCTGATGTACCAGCAAAGCGGCTGGATCCCTACTTTTCCGGTCTTGTTCGGCGACCATGCCTGTATGAATGGCTTTCATTCTACCGTCAGTTTTTTAGATGGATATAGAAAGGGATTAAAGAACTTCGACCTGGAAAAGGCTTATGAGGGGCTGGCAAAAAATGCCAATGAGGCCACCATGATCCCATGGAGAAACGGGCCTAAAACAGTGTTGGATGATATATACCACAGCAAAGGATTTTTTCCGGCGCTGCATATCGGTGAGAAAGAATATGTGTCGACGGTCGATAAATTTGAAAAACGTCAGGCCGTGGCGGTAACATTGGGCCATAGTTATGATGACTGGGCATTGGGACAGCTGGCTAAGGATCTGGGTAAGGAGCAGGATTATAAAAAGTTTAACAAGCGAGGGTTTAACTATAAGAATCTATGGAGCAAGGATGCCCGGTTGTTTATGCCCAGGGATAAAGATGGCAACTGGATTAAAATCGATCCTAAGTTTGATGGTGGCATGGGGGGCAGAGACTACTATGATGAAAATAATGGCTGGACTTACCTGTGGCAGGTACAGCACGATGTAAATGGCCTGATGAACCTGATGGGTGGTAGGAAAGCTTTTGAAAACAGACTTGATCTGCTTTTCCGTGAGCCGCTGGGAAGAAGTCAGTACGAGTTTCAGGGAACTTTTCCCGATGCTACGGGCTTGGTGGGGCAGTATTCTATGGGGAATGAACCAAGTTTTCACATCCCTTATCTGTACAATTATACTTCCTCTCCCTGGAAAACGCAAAAACGTATCCGCTTTCTGCTGGATACCTGGTTTAAAGACAATGTTTTTGGAATTCCGGGCGATGAAGATGGGGGTGGGATGACCGCATTTGTTGTTTTCTCGGCTATGGGCTTTTATCCCCTGACGCCGGGTGTGCCGGTCTATACCATTGGTAGCCCGGTATTTGAAAAAGTAACGATTGATCTGCCCAACGGTAAGTTATTTCAGGTGATCGCGAACAACAGTTCTGTGCAGAATAAATATATACAAAGTGCAAAGTTCGACGGTAAAGTATTGGATGCTCCCTGGTTTACCCATGAGCAACTCAGCGCTGGAGGTAAGCTGGAACTGGAAATGGGTTCAAAGCCTAATAAAACATGGGGAGTACCAAAGGAATCAAAAATATCGAAGTAGACAATGAAAAGAGAAATATCTATACTGTTGATTTGCTGCAGTATAACACTTATAGGGCGTGCTCAGAACAAACATGGCAGGCAATCCAGATTTCCGAGTTATAAAGGGTTGGTGATGGCCGGCTACCAGGGATGGTTTAATGCCAAAGGCGATGGGGGCAACCGTGGCTGGAATCACTATGGCCATATCGATAGAGAAAGAATTGGGGTAGAGATCTGGCCCGAAATGTCGGAGTATGAAAAAACCTATAAAACACCTTTTAAGCTGGCCAATGGTGACCATGCTTACCTGTTCAGTTCCTACGATGCATCTTCTGTAAACCTTCACTTCAACTGGATGCAGCAGTACGGAATAGATGGGGTGTTCGTACAGCGTTTTGTGACCAACCTGATATATCCGGCCGGTAGCAACCATAACATTAAAGTACTTTCAACGGCACTAAAGGCAGCAGAATTGTACAAAAGGGCCATTGCCCTGATGTATGACTTTTCCGGCATGAAGGACGGTGATGAAGCCCTGGTCATCAGTGATTTTAAAAAGCTGGTAGACAGCATGAAGTTAACCAGTCGCGGCCAGAACCAGAGTTACCTGTACCACAACCATAAACCACTGGTAGCACTTTGGGGTGTTGGCTTCAACGACAACAGAAAATACAACCTTAAAAACGTACGTGCCATTATTGATTTTCTTCAGAACGACCCGGTATATGGTGGCTGTTCAATTCTGCTGGGCGTACCTACACAATGGCGCGAGCTGGCGGGCGATACGGAATCTGACCCAGAGTTGCTGGAGACTTTTAAGAAGGTGGACATCATTCATCCCTGGTTTGTGGGCCGCTTTATCGAATCGAGACTGCCAAAAATGATGGAAAGAATTAGGGCAGACATTGCCTGGTGCAAGCAGCATAAGGTAGATTATGTACCGGTGGTTTACCCTGGTTTTAGCTGGCACAATATGAAGCCGGAATCACCTTTGGATCAGATCCCAAGAAACCGGGGGCAGTTTTTCTGGAAGCAGTTATCGGGTGCCATACAGAACGGGGCTGAAATGATTTATGTAGCCATGTTTGACGAGGTGGATGAAGGCACCGCAATTTTTAAGATCAGTAAAAACCCGCCGGTCGGCCATACAGAATTTGTAAAACCTGAAGATGATATCCCCTCAGATTATTATATGTACCTGAGTGGGTATGCCGGTAAAATGTTAAGGAAGGAAATCCCATTCCAGCTCCAAATTCCGGCACCAAAAAAATAAACAGATGAAGAAAGTAGTTTTTTTGGCCACACTTTTTATTAGTGGCTCATTATATGCCCAGCAGCAGGAATTAAAGTTATGGTACGATAAGCCTGCCTGAAAGGTCTGGGAGGCTGCATTACCCGTTGGTAATGGGAAAATTGCGGGTATGGTTTATGGCAATCCTTCTGCTGAACTCATTAAGCTCAATGAATGTACCGTATGGTCGGGTGGGCCGAACCGAAATGACAATCCAAATGCTTTGTCGGCTTTG
>CBFGNP010000067.1:0-11124 GCA_965650095.1 uncultured Pedobacter sp.
TTGAGGTTCTTTACCTCGCACCGTGTTCCAAATTCAATGGCTCCAGCTTCACGGATGGAGATATTGGCATCGCAGCGTAAGCTGCCTTCTTCCATATTGCCATCACTCACATCCAGATGACGAACCAGCTTCCTGATCTCTGTCAGTAAAAGAGAGGCTTCTTCGGCGCTCCTGATGTCGGGCTCGGTTACAATTTCAATCAAAGGTACACCAGCCCTATTCAAGTCTACATAAGAGTACTTATCATCCTGATCATGCAGACTTTTACCTGCATCTTCTTCCAGGTGAATCCGATTAATACCGATCCTCTTTTCTTCACCATTGCTTAAAGTTACGTTCAGAAAACCGTTCTGACAGATGGGTTTATTGTCCTGGGTGATTTGGTATCCCTTAGGGAGATCGGCATAAAAGTAATTCTTTCTGTCAAAATAGTTGATCTGATTGATACTGCAGTTTAGCGCAAGTCCCATCCTTATTGCTTTTGCTACGACTTCCCTGTTTAGTTTTGGCAAAGCGCCAGGCAAAGCCAGAGAAACCGCAGATATATTCGCATTTGGCTTTGCACCAAATGAAGCACTATCTGACGAAAATATTTTTGATTGTGTATTTAATTGTACGTGGATCTCTAAACCAGATACCAATTCGAATTCTGATGGAGAAACTGCAGTTTTCGTACTCATTTATAGGCAATATTTTTCTTAATTAGCGATGTATTTGATATACAAACATAACTATTTATACTTATAAAGGTGTTGTTGTAGCCATAATTATACCTCTTGGTTACATTACCAGTTACCGGAAGGCCCAGAGCCATATCAACACTTGTCCATATAAAATTCTATAAATTTTAATCGTTCAGCAGGACAATTTGCCCGGTTCTGACAGATTCATCGCAGGCGAAGGCGATTTTCAAACTATTTATAGCGTCATCTGTAGGAATAGCCAGGTCAATATCTTCCTGTATGGCCTTTAAAAAATAGCGCTGTTCGCGGTTACATAATTCCTGATGGTCAGGCTCATCTGTCAGATCGACCCAGGTGTCTTTTTCCTTAAACTTATCGTCTTTGTCGAGATCCGCATAATGCACTTTGATCGATTCCGTT
This sequence comes from uncultured Pedobacter sp., assembly GCA_965650095.1. Classification (GTDB taxonomy): domain Bacteria; phylum Bacteroidota; class Bacteroidia; order Sphingobacteriales; family Sphingobacteriaceae; genus Pedobacter. The sequence goes on from CBFGNP010000067.1 coordinate 1,104, forward strand.
TTAGTATGTGCATCTACCTGATCTGACTTCCCTGAAGCTCCTGCCTCTTTAGCAACTATAGATACAGACCCTTTGGGCCCTATTACATCTTTCACGAAGAAGGCGGTTTCACTCATCATTGGCCCCCAGCCTGCTTCGTACCATCCGACAGAACCATCCTCAAAACGGATCTGGAGCTGTCCGTAGTTGTAATTGTCTTCAGGAATATCATTTGTAAGTCTTGCTCCAATCGCCGTCACCTGAACAGGTCTGGAACGGGTCATCTGGCACATCACATCAATATAATGTACACCACAGTCAACGATCGGGCTCAGACTTTTCATCAGGTTACGGTGTACGGTCCACATCGCACCCTGGCTTTGCTGATTAAGGTTCATGCGCATGACCAAGGGTTTGCCCATACCGGAGGAGAGCTCTATAAAACGTTCCCATGAGGGATGATAGCGGAGAATATACCCCACCAATAACTTTTTCCTATACTTTTTTGCTGCTTCGGCAACGCGTTGTGCCCCTTCAACGGAATCTGCCAGTGGTTTTTCAATAAACACGTGGGCACCGTTTTCCATGGCTTTGATGGCAAAAACTTCATGTGTATCCGGATAAGTAGAGATACAAACAGCATCCGGTCTGGTTTGTTCAAGCGCCTCGTAGTAATTGTCGAACAGTTGATAACCTCCGCCAAGCCTTTCGTTTAACACCACCTTACTATTACCCGTTGATACGACACCGCATATTTCAAACCCGTCGAGATTGTGATAAGCGGCCGCGTGAGAGGCACCCATATTTCCGCAACCCACCACTAAAACCCGGACAGGTTTATTTATTTCAGACATACCATTCTTTTTATTATAAACATCTTTTTTTACGCCTAACCTACGAAATAGAAATGAAAAAAGCTCCGGTTAATGCGATGTTCTATTAAAGCGCCTTTTCCATTCGATGGCCTCAGCATTTGCATGAACTACCTGTATGGTTTCAGTCACATGGGCTTGCTCCCCAGGCAGTAAAATCCGGGACTTCTTATTTTTAATTACTTTAACAGCCCCTTCCACCGGCATGGTACTGATATACTGTCTATCAGGATAAGCCATTACATTAAAATTTGCTCCTATAGCCTCCACTTTCATTCCTGCTGCCTCTACAACAAAAGGTCTGTCCCTCTGCTCAGCTACTTCAAAATAAGCTTCTCCGGTTAACTTGACGTTTTGCTGCTTAGCTGTAAACAATATGGGGAACTTTAGAGAAGAAGATGCGTTTAGCCATACTATTGTACCGTCGGAAAGAGACACCTGGTATTGGCCATCTTTGGGGGTTGAGATGGTATGATAAGCAACTGCTTCTTCAGACCTTTTGTGAGCAAGCACGGGATTATTGGCTTTGTAGATCAATTGTCCGTCTGTTGTTTCCGTGATGCTGATTCCCCTTTCCGCGGCAATTTCGCCATGATCTGCATCCCCCAGTAAAACCCTGGTGCCATCTACCAGAAGAAGAACAGCCTTGCTGCCACCCGATACGAAATCACCATTTTGGGTTCTATTTTCAACCTTCGAAGGCGTTGGATGGTTGTTGTAAAAAATGGCACCAAAGGCTGTCACAATCAATGCAAGACACGCCGTGGCCAGGTTCCTGAAAGCCTTCCTGTTATAAATGTGGATTGTTTTGATTCTAGCAGCTCTTTGGATCCTTTCCTTATATAGCAATAAGTCGTGCTCAGTAGCAATGCCGTCGGTTGTTTTATCTCCCAGTTGTATAAATGCTTGTTTATCCATTATCATTCCGATATCTTTGCAGCTATGCGTTCACATAGTATAATTGATTGTTGCAATCAGAGCGCAGGATAAAAATAGCAATTATCCACGCGAATACGATGAAATATCTACCAGAATTTCAACCTTAAGGCAAACAAACTTATGTCTGGTCTGATTGTTAATCTTTTATATTTAAACAAATGGAAGCAATAATTGCCGGAGCAACCGGTTTAATAGGACATGATTTACTACAACAGCTACTCGAACACCCTGATTATACAAAGGTAACCGCCCTTGTACGAAAAAAACTACCTCAGCAACACCCGAAACTTAAGCAATTAATGCTCGACTTTGATCGGCTTGAAGATTATAAGGACGAGATATTAGGTGACGTGGTATTCTGTGCATTGGGCACAACAAAAAACAAAACGCCTGATCAGGCACAATATCGAAAAATAGATCATCAATACCCATTAGATCTTGCATTTATCGCCCAGCAAAACGGGGTCTCGCAATATCACCTGGTATCTGCACTCGGGGCCAGCGAAAAGTCGGCAATTTTTTACTCCAAACTCAAAGGAGAAGTAGAGCGCGACCTGAAAACCATCCCCTTTAAATCCATCCATATTTACCGACCTTCGCTGCTGGACGGTAAACGAAAGGAGCACCGAAGTATCGAAAGGGTAATGATCGCCATGATGCGGATTTTAAATCCTTTACTTATGGGCAGTCTGAAAAAATACAGGAGTATCAAAGCAGGAAAGGTAGCATCAGCCATGCTAAGGCAGTCGGTACAAGCCCTGTCGGGTACATTTATTTACAACTCTGACGAGATCGAACGATTGGGTTAAAAAGCTGTTTTCAATCCCAGGCTAAACCAGGAACCCGGCATAGGCACTGCCCCTGCTTCAACATATTCCACATTAAACAAATTAGCCCCATCAGCATAGATGCTGTAATGTTTTTGCTTGAAACCTATTCTGGCATCCATGACTATATAATTCTTATAGTTAATGCGTTCACAGTAACGGGTGGTTAAAGTTAAGGACAGCCGTTTATAAATATCTGCACTTACGGTGCTACTCAGCTGATTTCTTAAGCTTTCCAGTGCATAGCGCGAAAAAATCGCGGCCGGCAAGGTCTTTTTAAATTCCGGCTGAAGATTGGTATAGGAAAGTCCTGCCCTCACATTGTTGAACAAATTTGCTGAGGCAGGCCATACTGTATAGTCTCCGCTTAGTGTAAAGCCTTTGGTGATGATCCGGCTAAAGTTTTGTGGCTGCCATGGCTCAGTTTGCAGCGTTTTTACCCAGTCTATAAAATTGTCTATCCTGCGCAAAAAATAGCTCCCATTGAAGGCGATACGTTTATTGTTAAACTTCAGTCCTCCTTCCGCGTACCTGGATTTTTCCGGTCTTAACTGGTCATTTCCAATATTGGTTGGGCCTTTATAATAAAGATCGGTAAAAGTTGGCAAACGCTGCCCGGCACCTATGTTCGCAAATGCGCGCCAGTTGCCATAGAAGTTATATCCTGCATCCAGTCCGGGAAATGCTTGCCAGCCATAATCAGAGTTGTAATTGGTATATACACCCATATTGATGAATAATCGCTTCACTGGTTCAAATTTAAACTCCCCGAAAAACCCTGTATTACTACGGTTGCGCTTACCAAGATTACTGCTGTTAATGCTTTCCGTTCTGGCTTCGAGTCCCAATCCGAACGTTCCGACCTGCGTTTGTATGGTATTGTTTAATTCTGCGTCAAAAATGTGTGTTTGGTGATGATTATGAAACTGACCAGGCGTTTGTTTAACATACAGGTAATCGTCGACATTGTTCCTGTAGCTAACTCGGGGTATCATAATCCAGTTGGGTGTCAATGTAGTTGTGTAAGCAATTGAGGCCAGCGCAGTTTTCACTGTTTCTTCCGATTCCTTATCCCCGGGCGACGAATAAAAACCATTGGCTCCAAAATTATTGTGAATGTATCCGGCAAGCACATCAATTGCATCTGTTTTCCCTATGCTGTATTTCCCCTGGTAATACAATTTCTGATTGTTAAAAGCTGTATTGTAGCGATAACCATTGCCAGCTTCCTGACCGGCGGATAACAAATGGCTAGATCCGTCTAATGCCAGCTGCCCGCTTGCCCTGATTCCGAAATTATAATATTTATTTCCCGATGCATGGTCCTTAAAACTGCTTCCTGCAAACACATTTGCCGAAACTCCAGTCTGCTTAGCATTGCGTGTCACGATATTTACAGCTCCGGTTAATGCATTGATGCCATAAATTCTTGACGCTGATCCCCGCAATACCTCAACATGGTCTATATCATCTATGTTGATGGGCAGGTTCATCATATTATGACCCGTTTGTGGGTCGGAAACTTTAATTCCATTGATCAGAACCAGTGATTGATCGAAGGTTCCACCATCAATGCTGACGTCAGCCTGAAGGCCCGCTGGCCCTCGCTGACGAACATCAAGCCCGGAAACGTAGCTTAACAACTCGCTAACCGATCTGACAGGCAAGGCTTTGATCTTTTCGCTGTCAATGATCCAGATGTTCCTGTTCTGTTTTGAAAAAGGAAGCTGCATCCTGTTTTCTTTTACCACTACTTCGTTCAGCTTATTAATTGTGTCGGCCGTTATGCTTAACGACGGCTGCTGACCATATGTTGAGTTTGTTGTAAATATGGAAAGTATTGAGTAGAGCGTTACTGGAAAAGCAATACGTTTTAAACACATCTTATTCTAATTTCGAGCGGCAAATATAATATCTCCTCTGCAAATACCATATGTATTGGTTTGCGAATAAGTAGATGCTTTTCCCTACTTTAAACTTTATGTTTTAATACAAACCAATTTCGCTGAGTGCTATGCATACCGGTGCATACACACGTATTCTTACTCTATCTGCTGTGTCGGCCTGTGCAAGACGAATGATCCGGTTGGCACCAATACTTGTAGCTTTCGCAATTTGCCGCCATCCATCATTTCTATATACCTCCACTCCTACGCTATCTATTCTCTGGCCGAGCTTGATGTTTTCACGTAACCTGATGACAGAAAAACGAATGGGTTTAATAAAAGAAAGTTCTGCCGTAGCTTCATGTACCGCATCATCCGTTGCCCAGTAACTATATCTGTCGGCATCGGTGAGATTCGCTGCGCCAAATAAAGGCAGTTTGCCCCCACGTACGTTTGACAGGCTGATCTTTGCCCGTTTGGCCAGGTTATTTGTAAAGACCTGTTTAAGGAAAACACCAAATTTTGCCAAAGTATCTACATCGTTTTGGTGCAATATTCCTTCTGTGGTTGGCGAAAGCCCCAAATCGAGACCGCCACCTCTGCCTACGGAATTACAGTAAATATGAAAAAGCTGCGCAACAGATTTCACCTTATCGTCTTCTTCCTTGTGGTAAAACCAGCCCGGTCTTAAGGAAACGTCAGCCTCAAAGGGGATCCATTTTTTACCATTTCTTGTTCCGGTACCCAGATTGGCTTCATCCATAAAGCCCGGCATGGCCGGTTTTCCGTTCTTGCCTTTAATATCAATGGTCGCCCAACTCGTTTCCGGTGCAAGACCTTTTTCGTTACCCAGCCAGCGTACATCGGGACCTATATCACTAAATATAACTGCATTAGGTTGCATTTTTCGGGTGATGTTTTGCCATGTATTGTGCCAGTCGTAATATTCAGACTGGTCTACCCTTCGTTGTTCTTTTTTTCCACCGTAATAACCGTCGCCTCCATTGGCACCATCATGCCAGCTTATAAACAGTTCCCCGTAACCACTATACAACTCTTTTATCTGTTTTCTGTATGCTTCCACATAGGCAGGACTGCCATAAAGAGGGTTATTTCTATCCCAGGGCGAGCAATATATACCGAATTCTAGCCCCTTTTTCTTTGCTGCAAGCTGAAAATCCTTTACCATATCGCCTTTCCCATTCCTCCAGCTACTTTTACTGATGTTATAATCAGAAGTTTTCGTCGGCCAGAGTGCAAAACCATCGTGATGCTTGGCCACGGCGATGAGCCCTTTAAATCCACCTGCTTTTGCGGCTTCTACAATCTGTAATGCATTAAATCCTTTAGGATCAAATAAAGAAGGATCGGCATCACCATAGCCCCATTCCTTATTCTGGAAGGTTGTAGGCGTAAAATGCACCAGGCAGTACATTTCTGTTTCATGCCATTTCAACTGCCTTTGGGACGGTATGGCTCCATAAGGTTTTGGGGGTTGGATCTGCGCCTGAGCCACCGAAACGATGGACAGGCTAAAAGCAAATAGAATTAATCTCTTCATGATTAAAAAATAATTACAGGCTAATATAGCATTTCCAAGCCATTCTTGATGTTGCGGACGTTTAGATGGTTTGTTGCCGGTTAGCTAACCTAAAGGTCCCTGACATTTAAGCACAGCAGGGCGGATACTAAAGGGATGTTGAACGGACGCTAGCCGGGCATGTCCGTACAGTATCCGTTCAACATCCGTATAAGATCCGTATAAGATCCGTATAAGATCGGTTCAACAGTCGGTACCAGACCGACCGCAACTACTTGCTAAATTGGATTTAATACGAGAGGCCTTTCAAAAAATCCGGACATCAGGTTTTCGCTTTCTGCAACCTAATGTTATCTTTAAGGTATGAAATCAAACCTGACCACTACATTACTGATTATGCTACTTCTTGTAAGCAGTCAGCTGTCTTTTGCACAGACAAAGCAGCTATTTGACGGAAAAGATTTAAGGGGCTGGCATAGCGATGTCCCTAAAAAAGACCAGAACCCGGATATCCAACCCTCCTTTATTGTACGCGATGGAATGCTGGTGAGCCTGGGTAGTCCCGGCGGACACCTGATTACTGATACAACTTATCAAAATTACCGCCTTGAAATACAGTATCGCTTTGCGGCAAAACCCGGAAACTGTGGGGTACTGGTACATGCGTCGACACCCAGGGCACTATATGGTATGTTTCCAAAATCAATAGAAGTACAGATGATGCATAAAAATGCTGGCGATTTCTGGTGTATTGAAGAAGATATCACCGTGCCTGATATGGAGACCAGACGTGGCACCAAAGCAAACTGGGGTATAAACGGTGATAAGCTGCGCCGGATTAAAAGGCTGACAGACAATTTAGAAAACCCTCTTGGCCAATGGAATAAAATGACAATCGAATGCCTGGACGATCAGATAAAGGTTTGGGTTAATGGTAAGCTAGCAAATTACGGAACAAATTGCACTGCCAGAAGCGGACAAATCGCACTGCAGGCCGAAGGAGCGGAAGTAGAGTTTAAAAAGGTGGCACTTAAGCCGATTAAAAGGCTGAGCAAAGACTAAACTTTCCCATCCAGCGTTTTTATAACATAAAACAGGAACATCTTTATCTATAAATCAAGTATTTTTGCTTCATGACCAACAAGCCTGACTCCCAAAAAAAGGCCGCATTGCTAAAATGGCTAAAAAAAATTGGCGTGTGGGGCTTTCTGTTTTTCCTCGTAAAGGGCCTTATCTGGCTTGCATTAGGGTATTGGGTGCTGAAATAGTCTATTTTGGATTGAATTTTAAAAAATCAATCTTTTAACAAATAATATTTTGATTTCGAAGTAAAAAATGTTATTTTTGTTAAATATTTAAAATAATAATACAATGCAACAAGGAACAGTAAAATTTTTCAATGAAACAAAAGGTTTTGGTTTTATAGTACCAGCTAATGGTGATGCCGAGATTTTTGTTCATTCTTCTGGCTTAATAGATAGTATTCGTGAGAATGATTCTGTAAGCTATGACATCGAGCAAGGTAGAAAAGGCTTGAACGCAATTAATGTTAAGATTAGCTAATCAAAATATTTATAAATTGTTAAAAACATCCACCCTAACAGGTGGATGTTTTTTTTTGCTGGCCCAGGTAAAACTTTAGTCTGCCCGGATTGTTTATTTCTATAAATCTTTAACAACATGGGACTATTAAAAACAGCATTGATAGGTGCCGCGGTGTACGGCACGATTAAATACCTTACCAGAAAAGACATGAACGGGCGTTCGATGGTTGATGATATCAAAGAAAAGGCTCCTGAGTGGATGGAAAAAGTCAAAAATATGAAAAGGGAATTCCAGGTAAATGTGGAACGCCAACGGCACTAATCAATAGATGTGTTGCTGTTTCATAAAGTCCAATTCTTCTTTAGTGATATGTTCATCATCAATTGCTGGAGCTGTGGCGATTTTAGCAATTCTCAATTCATCCATAATGTCTACAAAATTCTTGTAGCTGGCCGCTGCTGTAGGTTTAACGATTACAAATAACGACCTTTCCGGACGGCCAGAATTTGCCAGCTCAACCTTTAGCTTGTTCGCCCGCAGGGATGCGCTCACTGCATCAAAGCCTCCGGTTGCCGGCTGACTCTTATTCAATTCTCCCATATACCAGGCCACTTTATTATTTTTTCCCAAGAGAATGGTCATAGAACGCGAGGCAGGAGCTGGTTCCTGTATGTCGTCCATCGGCTGATCTGGTTTTGCAATATCCATTGCTATTGGTTTAGATAAAGAAGTGGTCAGCATAAAAAAAGTGATCAGCAAAAATGCCAGATCAACCATAGCCGTTAAATCGACTTTTGGTACTGTCTTTCTGTTTCGGGAATTGTTTAATTCGGCCATAATAATTGCTTTAGTTCAAATTTAGGATGCTTGAATCAATTGGATTCCATAAGTCAAAAAAACCTATGTTATGGAGAGGCCTGAAGGTTGTTTATATTTGCATTCAACATTTGACAACGAATTAAAGTATGAATAATATAGTCATATTAAGCGGTGCAGGCATCAGTGCAGAAAGCGGTCTTAAAACATTTAGAGATGGTGATGGTTTGTGGGAGAATCATCGGATCACCGATGTTGCCACTCCGGAAGCATGGAAGCGTAACCCTGAACTGGTACAGCAGTTTTATAATGAGCGGCGGAAATCTGTACTTGAGGCCCGGCCTAACGAAGCACATAAGGCCCTGGCCAGATTACAGGAAAGGTACAATGTTCAGATCATCACCCAAAATATTGATGACCTACACGAGCGTGCAGGTTCCAAAAACGTACTTCATTTACATGGAATAATTACCATGGCACAATCGGACATTGACGCTGGGCTTACCTATCCAATAGCGGGTTGGAAGCTTAGTTTTACTGATTTATGTACTTATGGAAAACCCTTGCGGCCACACGTAGTATGGTTTGGCGAGGATGTTCCTAATATGGAACCGGCTGCAAGACTTTGCAGAAAAGCCGATGTATTTGCGGTGATTGGTACCAGCTTACAGGTATACCCTGCTGCCAGCTTAACTCAATATGTCCCGAAGCAGGCAATCAAATATGTTATTGATGTAAATCTGCCCCATATAAACGCTGTCGATCAGCTGAGACAGATTGAACAACGGGCAACGATTGGAGTGCCTATGATGGTGAAAGAACTGATGGCATGGGATTCCAGCAAATAAGCTTGAATGTAATGACGTATTCTTCCGCTGAACCCATAAATTGTTTGTAGCTTTACAGCCATATAAAAGTACCTCATGGCCGTATTACACAGAAAAGAAGAGAAAATTGAAGTTGTACTTAGTAAACTTCCAAAAGACTACACTGATAAACAGTTTATTGATATGTTTATACAACTTTACTCGAGAGACTGGGGAAAGATAAAAGCCAATTATATCAAGCAGTCGCAGGATAAAGAACCGGGGACAGTCATCACCATGCCAAAGCCAGAAATCTACCTGAAAAATATCTTACAGGTTTACCTGGAAAATTCTAAATAAGCTTAATTTCATATCGCATTTAACAGCAAAAGGCCCATTAGTAATGGGCCTTTTGCTGTTAAATGCTTTTGAGTATGATTCGAACCAACAGGCATCATAAAAATCTATGCCGCCCCGGTAAACAAATATGCCCCTACGTGTACACCCTACAAAAAAACTAGACACCGACGTAAACACCTATGCACCTTATGTAATAACCACACACATCCTCCGTAAACAACTATGCATCACACATATGCGCTCTGGTTAAAAATAAAATATGCTTTCTGCGAAGCGACCTAGGCGCTCTTTGCTCCCCTTCAGGAGCCTATGAGATGCCAGACGCTGAGGAGAACGGCTTATTTTATCAGTTTATAAGGCCTTCTGTCTTTAACAACACGGTCTTCAGTCCATCTTTGTTCCTTCCGCCAGCTGTTGCATAAAAAGGCTGTCCGCCTCCACCGCCCTGAAT
>CBFGNP010000068.1:0-11098 GCA_965650095.1 uncultured Pedobacter sp.
CAATGCTGCCGGCAACAATAGCAAAGAGCAGCACGTATTTTATCTTATTCATCAACTTCATCTTATTTTCTGACTTGATTAGTCTTGTTTTGACTTTGATTAACCTTGTTCTGACTTGATTAGTCTTGTTTTGACTTTGATTAACCTTGCTTTGACTTGATTAATCTTGCTTTGACTTGATCATTCCTGGTTTGAACAGAAAATAATGCGTTCTCAGAGAAGACATAGGAATTTTTGCCATTCTTCATGGCAAAAGGTTCCAGTCTTCGAAGAGTAATGCTTTATTTTCAACCTTAAACGTTAAACCTGAAATGCATAATATCACCATCCTCTACCACGTAAGTTTTCCCTTCAACACCCAGCTTTCCTGCATCTTTACACGCATTTTCAGATCCTAATATTACATAATCGTCGTATTTAATGACTTCAGCACGGATAAATCCTTTTTCGAAATCGGTATGGATCACACCCGCAGCCTGAGGTGCCGTAAATCCTTTTGTAATGGTCCATGCCCGCACTTCCTGTACCCCTGCGGTAAAATAGGTGTAAAGATCCAATAGCCGGTAAGCCGCAACAATAAGCTTATTGACGCCAGATTCCGTTAAGCCAAGGTCTGCTAAGAACTCCTGACGTTCTTCATAGCTTTCCAATTCTGCAATTTCTGATTCTATTTTTGCAGAAATGACCAATACTTCTGCTTTTTCATCTTTTACAGCCTCCTTAACACGGTCAACGTACGCATTCCCATCAATTACCGAATTTTCATCAACATTACATACATACATCACTGGCTTTTGGGTAAGCAGGCCAAGATCCTGGATATAATCAAAATCTTCTGCAGAAACTGCCGCCGAGCGAACGGATCTTCCACTTTCCAAATGTGTCTTGATGATGCTTAATATATCAAACGTCCTTTTGGCATCCTTATCTGTCTTTGCCATTTTTTCTACCTTCTGAATGCGTTTGGTAACGGTATCAAGGTCTTTCAGCTGCAGTTCAGTATCAATGATCTCTTTGTCGCGGATCGGATCGACAGAACCATCTACATGGATCACATTTCCATCGTCAAAGCAACGCAGCACATGGATGATGGCATTGGTAGCCCGAATGTTGCCTAAAAACTGGTTCCCTAAACCTTCGCCATTCGAGGCTCCTTTCACCAGGCCAGCGATATCGACGATTTCTATGGTGTTTGGAACGATCCTGTTGGGTTTAACCAATTCGGCTAATTTTGTTAACCTGTCGTCAGGTACCGTAATTACACCTATATTAGGCTCAATAGTGCAAAAAGGAAAGTTTGCTGCCTGAGCTTTCGCGTTAGATAAACAGTTAAATAATGTAGATTTTCCAACATTTGGTAAACCAACTATACCACATTGTAATGCCATGAATGATTTATTTCTTGATTTGGCGCAAAGGTATCAATTTTTTAAAAATATTTTTTATGTTTAGGGTACTTAAACCCTATTGAACAATTATCAACAATTATGGAAAATTTAGAAGGCACCGAGCCAATAGATGAAGCAGGTCAGGAACAGGAGCCGCTGATTGTAACTGAAGAGATCAGGAGTTACATTTATGAAACTGCCAAATGGACCAGGTTTCTGGCTATTGTAGGGTTGGTATTCGCAGCCTTTATGGCGCTGATGGCTTTTAGTGCAGGTGGGATCATCGAAGGATTAGCGGCCGCAGCACCAGGCAATCCTTTAGTGCAGCTGGGTACAGCTTTTTTAACCGTTTATTTCTTATGCATTTCGCTAATGCTGTTTTATCCAAGCTTTCTCCTGTTTAAATACGCGAATGCTGCCAATGCCGCTGTGTTGTATGCTGATCAGGAAAGCTTTACCGTAGCAATGAAGAATATGAAGTCTGTATTTAAATTCTGGGGAATCATTGCTATTGTTGTCCTGGTTTTAAATTTACTTAGTATTTTGTTTGCTGTGGTCGCTAAAGTTGGCGGGGTGTAGTGGTTTCTGGCGCAGTAGTTTCTATGTTATGCTTAAAAGTTTTTATCTCCTTTTTTAACAGGCTTTCAAAATAGGGGTTTAAAAGTTTTGCCAGTCCCAGTCCAACTCCTCCTGCCGGTGGATGATAAGAAAATACCATCTTTAGTAATGTACCCTGCCGCCCCGGTATATCCGCAAACTCAACTTTTCCTACATGACCTATCAGTGTGCCGGGAGCTGATTTCCATCCAATCAAACGACCAGGTTCATCTTTAACAAGCGCTACTTTCCAGTCAAGGGCAAACAGATTACTCATCACTCTGGATTTCCAGGAGGAAAGATCGTTTTCCATCCGTTCCACATTCATCAGATGCCTGATGCTTCCTGTGAGGTTATTTAAATTACGCCAGTAAGCGTAGACTTCAGCCGCAGGACGGTCAATCTCAAACTCACCCCTTACATTGATCGCATGAGGTTTACTGGCATCAATACCCAATCGCTCATAAAACAGGCAGCGCCCGGTAAACGCGCGATAAGCGAGGTAAGCTCCGTATAAAAATGGCGCTTTTAATGGCCGTTTTATTCCTTTACTGATCAGTACGCCACTTAAAAACATCGAAACCATGCGTTCATTCAGTCCGATATTTTCATAATGTTGTTTTTCAATAGAGAATTTACCTGAACGGAGTTTTAAGTTGGTTTGATGCGTATCCATGATGTGCTGGTTATTTAACTGCATAGCTCTGTCTTAAAAAAAATCTTAAAGGGTGTGCGCCGTTATTGCTTTTCCAATAGCCTCAACCGTTCTCATATCCAGATCTCCCCATATCTGTTCCCAGTTTCCGTCTTCCTCTCTTCTGATCTGGGTGAGGTTTTTCCCTGCCAGACTGCACTTGAAATATTCAACCCCATCTGTGGTTTCTTCAGGGTTTACATAGATCGTTTGGTTTGTTCCACCCAGATTGATATTGATTTCGAAGTTCTCCTGGTGTAATTCTGTTTCTCCCATTGTACTAAGTTTAATCCTACTGATGTGTAGATAATTAACACATCGGCAGAAATTATGTTTTATTTTTTTAATTTGCAGGATCAATTTAAATCGATAAGTTATTGCTATGGAGTATGATAAAAAGTATCCGGATGTGTATCAGGGATATTTCGATCACCGAGAACCTTTTACTGATCATCTGGAAGACATTTACCAAAGGCCTGTAGTCATCCCCATTTATCACCTCGATGAAATGTTTAATGATGAGGCGATGAACGATATTTATAGGTTAAAAGAGCTAGGTGATGATCCTGAATTTAAATCAGAATCTGATCTGTTGAAAGCCAGGTTGAAAGAAAGGGACTTGCATATTTTTAAGTATTTTCATTTTATTGCAGCGCAAAGGCATGTCTTGTATGAATTAAAAACGATGTACCGGGATTATTATGAACTTGAACACACTTTAAAGCAGTTCGAGGCGATCGGATATGATGTAAGTAAGGCAAAAGAAACCGACCTGATAAAGAGAAAGAAGGTTCTGCTGGATTTTCAGGCCCGCCTTTGCGACCGGCAGTTTGCATGATCACGGCCCGGCATTCGGACGGTTTCGCTAAAAGTCGGTTTTAGGTGACTCATGCACATGGATGGCATCCCGGATGGCAGTAAGCAAGGGCAGATCCAGTTCACAGCCGACACTTTCACAGTGGGCGTGATCTTTTTCGTCCAGCTGAATGGTCCCGATGGTATCTTCTTCTACATAAATCTCATAGCGGGAATCACCCAGCGGTTTGATATTGTAAACATATCCCAGACCGTCTTTTGCAACTTCTATTCTAAACTGATTCATACCTTATGCTTTGTTGGTATTAACAGTTTAGTTCAGGGATTGTTCTTCATCTTCAAATGAATCGATAAGCGCCTTATATTTTGTTTTTGAAAAACTATTTCTTTACTCCTTGGTTTATAATGGACGTAATCTATAACCATAATGATATGGATCCATTTAATATCATCATTAGAAACAAAGCTGAACAGATAGACCTGAATATTCACCCGCAGGCGGCCGATAGTTATAAAGTCATCTATCACGGCGGACTGGTAGGGGAAATCTTTATGGGCAACACGGGCAACTGGATCGCTGTTTCTGCGGAAGACCTCGATTCAGGTGGCTATCCCATTTATGAATACGATGAAACCTCAGGACATGCAAATTTACTGTTGGACGAAGACATCGTTAAGCAGATTGGAACTCAGATCAGTGAGAGAGTAGGCGAAGGACGGGCGTATATAGGACCACAGGATTGAGTTAACTTTCCTTTAATCAAGTGTTTCAGGCTCCCGGCTAATTATTTTTTACTATTCTATATCAATCTGATATGTTTTTTAGTTTAAATAATACTACATTTCGTTGAGCATGAAGCGAAAGGTAGAAGAGCAAATGAAAAAACCGGGCTATTATAATTTATTTGAAATGTCTCCACTGCCCATGTGGATATATGATGTTAAAACATTCCAGTTCCTTGATGTGAATGTTGCGGCCACCTCAAAATATGGTTATTCCAGAGACGAATTTTTAGCTAACACGATAAGCGTTTTAATCCCCGAAGAAGACAGGGATACGGTAAAAGACATTGTGGAAGCGAATATAAAAAAACGAACATTTTATAAAAATACTTTCAGGCACCTTAAAAAGAATGGTGAACTGATCTATGTAGCCCTTGAAAGTAATGAGATTGACTTTGGCGAAAAAGAAGCACGGGTTGTGCTCGTTTATGATATTACTGAGCGCATAGAGAGCCAGAGAGAGATTATGGAGAGTGTGGAAAGATATAATATTGTTTCCAGGGCAACCAGTGATGTTATTTGGGATTATAAGATCAGTTCAGATCAGATCAGTTGGAACAAGGGCATAAACGGGATACTTAAATATAAAAACATCGACCACATTACACATGTCGACTGGTGGAAAAACAATATCCATCCGGAAGACCGTAAAAGGGTTGTGGAGAAATTTGAGCGGCATTTACGTGAAGGCCTGAAGCGCTGGGAAGATCAGTATCGGTTTTTATGTGGGAATGGAAGCTATAAACATATCCTCGATAAGGGATATATTGGTCTGGACGAAGACGGACATGCCTATCGGATGATTGGTGCGATGCAGGATATTACTAAACATGTAGAAGAAGAGCACTGGTCTAAACTGCTGGAGTCTGTTGTGACCAATACCACTGATGGCGTACTCATCACTGATGCGTCCTTTGATCCGGGCCCGCACATCGTATATGTCAATGATGCGATGGTTGCAATGTCTGGTTATTCAAGAGAAGAACTGATTGGCCATGGGCCAGAGATTTTTCATGGCAGTAATGTGGTGCAGGAGGGCCTGGGAAAAATGCAGACAGCCATAAAAAACAAATTACCTTGCAATGTTGATCTGATCAATTACACTAAAGAAGGGAAAGCTTTCGATGTTAGTGTAAACATTTGTCCTGTCGCTGATAGCACAGGAGAAGTTACCCACTGGATTTCTATTCAAAGAGATATTACTGAAAACAGACGCTATATCAAGGAAATAGAAGATCAGAATAAGAAGCTAAGAGACATTGCCTGGATGCACTCGCATAAGGTCCGGTCCCCGCTAACCAGGATCATGTCCCTGGTCGAACTGCTTAAAAGCCATAGTTCAGTAGAGGATCAGGATACTTTACATGAATACCTTTCAAAATCAGCAATCGAGTTGGATAAGGTCATTTCAGATATTACTAATAATGCAGGGAGTGTGGCCTTTACGATGAATGAAAGAAGGTTTTATGCATTCATGGATGAACTCCCGGGATTGTGCTGGATCACTGACGACTACAATTGTTTAAGGTATGCCAACAAATGTTTCTTTGATACACTCCATCTTACAACGGACGTAATCGGAAGAACACTGGAGGAGATCTTTGGTGAGGAGCTGGCACGTAACGCTAAAATAAATAACAAAGATGTGCTGCAGTCGGGTGAAAATAAAGAATTTTATCAAACGGTCCGGGACAAGAACGGGCATCCCCAGTATTATAAAACCTATAAATTTCCGTTTGCAGATGTGGATGGAGCGGGAGAAATGGTTGGGGCGGTTGCATTTAATGTGACCAAGCGCATTAAACTGGAAGAGGAATTGTATCAGAGCGAGGCCCAGTTTAAGCAGGCTTTTGAACATTCCCTGATTGGTATGGCATTGATCAGCCCCGAAGGCAAATGGAAAAGGGTAAACAAAAGCCTGTGCCAGATCCTCGGATATACGGAATCAGAAATGAAGAACCTGAATATTGGGGACATTACACATCCTGACGACCTTCAGGGGAGCCTGACCATTTTACATGATCTTGCCGCTGGTGAAATTGAGGAAGTAAAATATGAAAAAAGATATATTCACAAAAATGGCAATCCGGTATGGGTGGTTATTGCAGCCACTATGCTTTATGACAGCGCTGGAAAAGCACTGCATTACGTGTCTCAGATCGAGGATATTACTAAAAGAAAAGAAATCGAAAACGACCTGGTACTGAGTGAAAAGAAATACCGTACCATATTCGAAAATGTACAGGATGTCTTTTATCAAACCAGCCAGGAAGGCATCGTAACAGAGATCAGCCCCTCTATTGCCCAGCATTCAGGTTATACCCGTTCCGAGATCATTGGAATGCCGGTCGATAATTTTTATTACTATCCGCAGGACCGTGAACGGATCATTGAACAACTTAGGATCAAGGGATCGGTTATTGATTTTGAAGTCCGGCTAAAAACCAAGGATGAAGAACTGCGTTACGCCTCGGTAAATGCGAGATTGATTGTTGAAGACGGCGTGATTACCGGAACCGAGGGGAGCATGAGGGACGTCACCACCAGGAAGTTTCAGGAAAATGCGCTTCAGGCGCTGAATACTGAACTTACTGCCTCAAATGAACAGAAGAATAAGCTCTTTTCCATTATCGGGCATGATCTGCGAAATCCGATATCTGGCAGTCTCCAATTGCTGGACCTGACGCTGACTGACTTTGAATCCAGTTCGGCAGATGAAGTGCATTCTTACCTTTCGATGATGAAAACGGAACTGTCTAATGCCAATGTATTACTGGAGGATCTGTTGACCTGGGCGAAATCGCAGTTTAATGCAGTGAGTTTTAATCCGGTAGAGATTGAGAACCTGCCCGGTCTTATTGATAAATGTATTCAGACCATTTCTCCCATGGCTGCTAAAAAGGATATTGAAATTCTGCCCTGTCTGAAAGGAGATCTTGTCCTGCATGCCGATACCGGGATGCTAGAGACCATTATACGAAATTTATTGTCCAACGCTGTTAAATTTACGAATAAGGGCGGGCTTGTAACCATAAGGGTTTCGAAAAATGATAATGGTGTCGTGTTCTCTGTTAAAGATGACGGGGTAGGTATCCCGCAAGATAAGCTGGGCAACTTGTTCAATAAAAATTCTAATTATACGACTTACGGCACACTTGGTGAAAAGGGCACCGGTCTGGGATTAAGTCTTTGTTATGACTTTGTGATCAAACATGGAGGAGCATTATGGGTTGAAAGTCAGCAAGGCATTGGTACCACCTTCTATTTTACGATTCCGGAGCTGATCAAGGAATCCTCAAATGCTTAAGTGTTCTATTTACGAAGCAATAATTCGACAACATTTTTTAATGCAGGGTTCCTGTTCGACTCCTTCCATGCGGCGTACAATTCTGTTCGTTGCGAAATGTTTTTTAACTCGATGAATTTGACCCTTAGATCGTATCCATATTGCAGTGAAGTAGGCACGATCGCTACCCCAAGTCCTTCTTCAACCAGTTTAAATATGGTGAGGGCATTTACTGATTTATGGAAAACTTTCGGACGAAAGCCGTGATCTTCACAAATTCCCGTAATCAGGTCGTGGTAGAAAGGACTGTCTTCGCTTGAAAAAAAGATAAATGGTTCATTGCTGAAATCCCTTATGGTTTCAAAGCTGGTCTCCTGTACAGCGTGATCCATTGGCAAAACCAAAGAAAAAGTATCCTGATGGATAAGATGTCTTGATATTCCTTCAGGCAGGCGGTGGAGGCGGACAAAAGCCAGATCTAGCTTGTCTTTCTCCAGAAGTTCTAGCTGCAGCCTGTTTGGCATTTCATCCAGAATGGTCTGTATTCCAGGATATGCTTTGTTTAAACTAAGGACAAGTTCAGGCACCACTTTTTGGGCTGCCGAACCTAAAAATCCGATACGTAATTCTGTTTCTTTGCCCTGGCTGATATTTTCTAACTGGCGCCTGATTGTTTCGAGATGATTAAAGAGGAAGTCTACCTCTTCCTTTAAATATAAGCCCGCAGCAGTAAGCTCAACTTTCTTCTTACTGCGGTCAAACAAGCTCAGGTTAAATATTTCCTCCATTTGCCTGATCTGCCGGCTTAACCCGGGCTGGGAAATAAACAACCGTTCTGCTGCTTTCCGAAACTTTAATTCCTGGGCCAGGACCTGGAAATATTTCAGATGCCTAAGCTCTATCTGATAACTCATGGTTATTGATTGATGATGTAAATGGTATTTATAAGTATCAAAGATAGGGTTTATCTTTGTGTAAACGATTTTGGATATGAAGGATAATGAGATTTTTAATTACGGTTCAGACTTCCTTACCGCCAGCACAGCACTGGCAATAGGCAAGGGAACTATAAAAGGCGTTTTAAATCCCGATACCCGCAGGAGGATAAAGGAAAGCAGTAGAATAGTGGAGCAGATCGCACTTTCAGATCAGGCAGTTTATGGCATCAATACAGGATTTGGCCCCTTGTGCACACAAATGATCTCAGCCGAGGACACGAAAAAACTTCAGGAAAATATTCTTAAAAGTCATGCTGTAGGTGTTGGAGAACCGATAGACGAAGAAATTTCCAGGCTGATGCTGGTGCTCAAATTGCAGGCACTTGCCAAAGGATATTCCGGCATACAGGAAGCTACACTGGACCGCATGATCTGGCACCTGGAAATGGGGGCGATACCTTTGGTCCCGAAGCAGGGGTCGGTAGGCGCTTCAGGTGATCTGGCGCCCTTGTCCCACCTTTTTCTTCCTTTAATCGGCTTGGGGAAAGTTCATTACGGAGGTGCTGTAGTAGCTACTGAAGTACTATTAAAGGAGCAGGGACTTGCACCAATCATCTTAAGCGCCAAAGAGGGGCTGGCTTTGATTAATGGCACGCAGTTCATTGCCGCCCATGCCGTCAAAGTAGTAGCCCGTTTTCACCAGGTGCTGGCGACGGCAGACATCACGGCTGCCATGATGCTTGAGGGTTTGATGGGATCTGTGAAACCCTTTAACGAGGAACTGCATCGGTTAAGGCCCTATATAGGTAATCAGCATGTTGCGGCCAATATTCGGAACCTCCTGGCTGGCTCGGAAATTGTAAATTCACATTCCCTTTGTGCAAAGGTTCAGGATCCATATTCCCTCCGTTGTATCCCGCAGGTACATGGTGCTTCAAGAAATGCCTGGCTGCACCTTAAAGAGGCCCTTGAAATAGAAATCAATTCAGTTACTGATAATCCGGTTATTTTTAGTGAAGACCTGACCATTAGTGGCGGAAATTTTCATGGACAACCCCTGGCCATGCCTTTGGATTATGCTTGTCTGGCCGCGTCTGAAATGGGGAATATAGCGGACCGAAGGATCTATCTGTCGCTGGAAGGAAATACAGAGCGGGTTCCTAAACTGCTGATGAGGGAGACCGGCCTGAACTCTGGATTCATGATTCTGCAATATACATCAGCTGCTTTGGCGAGCGAGAATAAGGGCCTTTGCTTTCCGGCAAGCGCCGATAGCATTCCCACTTCTTTAGGTCAGGAAGATCATGTGAGCATGGGTTCTATTAGCGGACGAAAGGCATTGCAGGTCATAGAAAATGTAGAGAAAATTCTGGGTATAGAGCTTTTTTGTGCGGCACAGGCCATGGATTAC
This sequence comes from uncultured Pedobacter sp., assembly GCA_965650095.1. Taxonomy (GTDB): domain Bacteria; phylum Bacteroidota; class Bacteroidia; order Sphingobacteriales; family Sphingobacteriaceae; genus Pedobacter. Next base: position 9,914 of record CBFGNP010000068.1, read on the forward strand.
CATGCCCCACTAAGATCTGGAAAAATGATCACCGCGGTGCACGATTATGTCCGTTCCGAAATCGGCCACCTGGAAGAAGATCAGATCATGTATGAAATGATGGAGAAGGCAATCGGGATGGTACAAAGCGGAGCGATACTGCAGGTCGCAGCGGAAGTGGCCGGGAGGGAGGATATTTCATACACCACGGGATTTTCTGATCGCTTCGATAGCTATTAAGCCCATATTTGTTTATTTACCACCTAGTTGAGCCTTATGAACTTCAAAGCACAAATCTTACAGGGAATTCCCAGGCAGTTACCTGAAAAAAAACCTTATGATTCGCAAGTTAGCCATGCCCCGGTAAGAAAGGATATTTTGAGCAGGGAAGAAAAAAAGCTGGCCTTGCGCAATGCCCTTCGTTATTTTCCGGAAGAATGGCATTCGGAGCTGGCTACTGAGTTTCTCGAAGAGCTAATGAGCTACGGCCGTATTTATATGTACCGGTTCAGGCCGGATTACGAGATGTACGCCCGCCCGGTATGGGAGTACCCTTATCAGAGTCTCCATGCTGCCTGTATTATGCTCATGATCCAAAACAATCTTGATCCTACAATTGCGCAGCATCCGCATGAACTGATTACTTATGGAGGAAATGGTGGCGTCTTTCAGAACTGGGCACAATACCTTTTGACGATGCAGTACCTGGCAAGGATGACCGACCAGCAAACACTGAATATGTATAGTGGACATCCGCAGGGATTATTTCCTTCATCGACTGCTGCTCCGCGGGTGGTAGTAACCAATGGGATGATGGTGCCGAATTACTCTTCACCGGATGATCTGGAGCGGTATAGCGGACTTGGGGTTACACAATATGGACAAATGACGGCGGGTTCTTACATGTATATCGGTCCTCAGGGAATTGTTCATGGTACAACCATTACCCTAATGAATGCCTTCAGGAAAAAATTAGGCGCTGATCAAAGCCCGGCAGGCCGGGTTTTCCTGACTGCTGGTTTGGGCGGGATGAGTGGTGCACAGCCTAAGGCAGGCAATATCACTGGATGTATCACTGTATGCGCTGAAATAAACCCGCAGGCTGCCCGTAAAAGGTATGAACAGGGCTGGGTTGACGAACTGCTGGAAGGGCTGGAGGAGCTGTTAATGCGGGTGAGAAAGGCACAATCATTAAATGAAACCGTA
>CBFGNP010000069.1:0-11092 GCA_965650095.1 uncultured Pedobacter sp.
CCAGCACTTTAGCTTAGCCAAAACAGGATAGAAATTAAAGCTAAATATCTTTCAGTTTTTGATTGTTCTGATGCCGTTCTGCATCTCTTATGCTTTTTTTAACCAGGTTCTTTTCCAATGCAGCAGTCAGGTCAATACCTGTCTGGTTAGCCAGGCAGATCAGTACAAACAATACGTCCGCCATTTCATCCCCCAGGTCAACTGCTTCATCGCTCTTTTTAAACGACTGTTCCCCATATTTACGCGACATGATCCTGGCCACCTCCCCAACCTCTTCCATCAGGATGGCGGTATTGGTCAATTCATTAAAATAACGGATACCGGTGGTGCTGATCCATTGATCAACTGCTTCCTGTGCCTCTTTTATGGTCATTACTCTTTGCTTTTTGTGTCAATAATTATCGTTACAGGTCCATCGTTAACCAGGCCGACCTGCATATCTGCACCGAATATCCCTGTTTGTATTGGTCCGTTGCGCAATGATGAAAGCTGCCTGATCATGTGTTCATACAGTGGTATGGCCTTATCAGGCCTTGCAGCCCTGGTAAAACCGGGTCTGTTCCCCTTTTTGGTCGCGGCAAATAAAGTAAATTGACTGATCAGCAGAATATTCCCCTCAACATCCGTCAAAGATTTATTCATCAATCCATTCTCATCACTGAATACACGTAAAGCAACGATCTTCTGAGCCAGCCATTCCACATCCGCAGCGGTATCTGCATCTTCAATCCCCAGCAATACCAGGAAACCAGCCGTAATCCGACCGGTAAGTGCCCCATCTACTTTGCAATTAGCCTCTGTAACCCTTTGTATAACTGCCCTCATTCCTAAGCCCTTGTTTCATTCCCATGATAAATGCTTAGGTAACTTTCGTACCTGCTCAATTCTATTTCCCCACTTTCCACTGCCGCAATCACGGCGCATCCAGGTTCATTTACATGACGACAGTTATTGAAACGGCATTGGTTCATCATCTCTCTCATCTCTCTGAAATAATGGCCCAGTTCTTCAGGCTTGATGTCAAATATGCCCAGCTCACGGATGCCAGGTGTATCAATCAGATAACCGCCAAAGGGCAGGGTATGCATCTCCGCAAAAGTCGTCGTATGTTGCCCTTTATCGCTCGATTCGGATATTTCGCCCGTTTTAATGCTTCGCCCCGGTAATAAGACATTAATCAGGCTCGACTTACCCACACCGGAATGGCCGGAGAATAAGGTGGTCTTATCTTTTAGCAAACTTTCAATCAAAGGAATATTTGTGCCCTCCAATGCCGATACGGAATAGCATGGATAGCCAATATTTTCATAAATTTCTTTGTAAGCCGCCAATACCTGCAGCCCATCTTCATTAAAAAGATCCAGCTTATTAAATACGAGCATCGCCGGAATATCATAAGCTTCGGCAGTTGCCAAAAAACGATCTATGAAACCCAGGGAGGTGCGTGGCGAGGCCAGGGTGACGACCAGAAAAGCCTGATCCAGGTTTGCCGCAATGATCTGGGCTTGTTTAGACAGGTTGATGGATTTGCGGATAATGTAATTGCGGCGGTCGTGTAGCTTGTTAATGACGCCATTGGCTGAATTTGGCTCCAGTTCAAATTCAACGCTGTCGCCTACAGCGATAGGGTTGGTGGTTTGGATTCCCTGTATCCTGAACTTCCCTTTTATACGGCAATCGTAATCAAGTCCATTTTCTGCGTGCACCTGATACCAACTTCCTGTCGATTTTATTACTAATCCTTGCATATAATATTGTAAAGGTAAGCATTGTCAAATTTGTGACAAGAGACCACACCCAATTTTAATTCCTACTAAATCGATCTGTTAATAATTTATTTTTGCAAACATTTGCGAATTAAAAAAATATAACCTTACTTTACGCCCGGTTACAGTAAGTGTAAAAAATACAATGTCTAACAATTCAACCATTACCACCATTACCACAACCACCGGCATGACTCGGAGGAAGGTAAGCTAGTGGGCTGAAATAGAAAATATAAAAACCACAAAAAGCGCCTTCCTGTATTACAGGAAGGCGCTTTTTTATTAACCAATAACTATGAATATTTTAAAATTTGGAGGTACATCTGTCGGTTCAGCTCAAAGCATAAGTGCGCTGATAGAGATACTCAGGAAGGAAAGAGGGGATGAAAACCCTATTGTTGTACTTTCTGCAATGGGAGGTGTTACCAATACGCTGCTGGAGATGGCAGAAAATGCGCGTAAAGCACAGGATTATGCCGATCAGCTTAAAGCAGTAGAAGCTAAACATTTTGAGGTTATCCGGGCTTTACTGCCTGCGGGTGCACAAAATCCTGTACTGACCAAATTGAAAATCTACTTTAACGAGCTGGAAGATATCCTGCAATCGGTCTACAACCTGCGCGAATTAAGCCTGCAGACGAAAGACCTGATTTTAAGCTATGGCGAACGTTGCTCAAACGCAATGGTTAGCCATATCGCCCGTCAGCAATTTCCCGAGGCACTTTATGTAGATGGTTCGGAACTGATCAAGACAGACAGCAACTTCGGCCAGGCCAAGGTAGACACCCAGCTCTCAGAAATGCTGATCAGGGAGTTTTACGAAAGCAATAAAGATAAGCTGTTATTTGTTACCGGCTTTATTTCCAGTAATGATGAGGGCCGTATTACTACTTTAGGCCGTGGTGGAAGCGATTATACTGCTGCCATTTGGGGTGCTGCCCTAAACGCAGCGGAGATTCAGATCTGGACAGATGTTGACGGGATGCTTACCGCCGATCCCAGAATCGTTAGAAAAGCATTCTCTTTACCGGAATTAAGCTATACTGAGGCGATGGAACTTTCCTATTTTGGAGCAAAGGTGATTTACCCGCCAACGATGATCCCCGCCTTTTTAAAGAAAATACCGATCGTTATCAAAAATACTTTCAACGTTGATTTTGCCGGTACCTATATCAAACATGGTGCACAGGCATCAACCTTACCCATAAAGGGGATATCTTCAATTGATGAGATCAGTATCCTTAACCTTTCGGGAAGTGGAATGGTTGGTAAAGCAGGATTTAGCGGACGGCTGTTTTCTCTCTTATCCAGGGAACAGGTAAACGTAGTGCTGATCACACAGTCGTCATCAGAGCACAGCATTACTTTTGCCGTAAAACCTACAGACGCGCTAAAAGCACTATCATTGATCAATAAAGAGTTTGAACTGGAACTTCAGGCGCGCAAACTGGAATATCCCGAGGTAGAGAATGGACTTTCCATACTGGCCATAGTTGGCGAAAATATGAAACGTACACCAGGAATTTCTGGAAAATTATTCAATGCGCTGGGCAGAAATGGGGTCAATATCCGGGCCATTGCACAAGGTTCCTCAGAGTATAATATTTCGGTTATACTGTCGCGGGCTGACCTTTCAAAAGCGGTGAATGCAGTTCATGATGCATTCTACTCAGACCTGAAAAAAACCTTGAACGTATTTTGTCTGGGTACAGGTAATATCGGTAAGACTTTATTCCAGCAGTTGCAGAACCAGATGCCATTTCTGGCAAAGAACAACGACCTTCAGGTCAAGGTAATGGGCATTAGTAATACCCGCAAAATGTACCTGAATCCGGAAGGAATAAACCTTGGTAGCTGGGAAGCTGTATTGGAAGAGCAGGGAGAAAAGGCTGATCTGGCAGAATTCATTAAACAAATGAGGGGAATGAACCTGGCCAACTGCGTCTTTGTAGACAATACCGCCAGTCATAATCCCATCCAGCATTACCTGGATGTATTGCAGTCCAGTATCTCCGTAGTAACTTGCAATAAAATTGGAAATTCAGCAGAATATGATCAGTATGTAGCTTTTAAAGAAGCCGCCAGAAAGCACGGAGTGGAGTTCTATTATGAAACGAATGTAGGTGCAGGCTTGCCGATCATCCGCACGCTAAAAGATTTAATGCTTAGCGGCGACAGGATTGCCCGTATTGAAGCCATCTTGTCTGGTACCATATCTTATATCTTCAATAATTTTAAAGGCGACAGGTTATTTCACGAGGTAGTAAAAGAGGCACAGGACATGGGTTACACAGAGCCTGATCCGAGGGACGACCTGAACGGTAAAGACTTTATGCGCAAGATGCTTATTCTAGCGCGTGATGCCGGGTATGCATTGGAGGAAAAGGATGTGTCTATCGAGAGCATGTTGCCTGCGGCTTGTATGGCCGCAAGCAGTGTAGCTGATTTTTATAAAGAAATGGAAAACAATGCTGCCCACTTTGAAAACCTGAAAGAGGAAGCTGCAAAGAGCAATAAAGTATTAAGATATATTGGCAAACTGGAAGAAGGCAAAGTAACCATTACCTTACAGATGGTGGATGATAACCACCCTTTCTATATGCTTTCTGGCAGCGATAACATCATTTCTTTTACGACTGATCGCTATAAAGAGCGGCCATTGGTGGTCAAAGGGCCAGGTGCCGGCGCCGAAGTAACTGCCGCGGGTGTATTTGCAGATATTATAAATGTGGGTAAAAGATAATTAAGCTATGAGAAATTCCGTAAAAGTTTTTGCCCCTGCCACTGTAGCTAATGTGGTATGTGGCTATGATGTGCTTGGCTTCGCTGTAAATGAACCCGGTGATGAAGTGATCATGCGCCTGACCGACAAGCCAGGTGTGTCCCTTTTAAAAATTACTGGTGATGGAGGGCGCTTGCCTTTAAACCCTGATAAGAATACTGTTAGTGCGATTGCAAAACATTACCTGGAACACATCGGCAGGCGGGATGCGGGTGTCGAAATAGAGCTTCATAAAAAGATGCCTATAGGCAGTGGCCTTGGCTCAAGTTCGGCCAGTACTGTTGCCGGTTTGTTCGCAATCAACACCTTGTTTGATAACCAACTGAGTAATAGGGAGCTCGTGCCTTTTGCCATGAAAGGAGAGGAGCTTGCCTGTGGATATGGTCATGCCGATAATGTAGCACCGGCCTTACTGGGAGGTTTTGTGCTGATCAGAAGCTATAGTCCGCTTGATATCATCAGCCTGCCATTCCCGGACGACCTGCATGCCGCTATTGTTTATCCGGAAGTGGATGTCCCTACCAAGGATGCACGCCAGATGATCCGGTCAAAAGTGTTTTTAAAAGATGCGGTAACACAATGGGGCAATGTCGGGGGACTGATAAGCGGCCTGTTTATGAACGATCATGACCTGATTGGCCGCAGTATGACCGATATACTGGTAGAACCAACACGTTCCATTTTAATCCCTGATTTTGACCGGTTGAGAACCCTGGCAATGGAAACCGGGGCAATTGGCTTTGGTATTTCAGGCTCTGGACCTTCTGTATTTGCGCTTACCAGGGATGCAGAAACAGCTGGAAAGATCACGCAAAGATTACAGCTGCACTTAAAAAATATTGCCATTAACAGCCTGGCCTTTGTTTCAGAAGTAAATAAAAAAGGGCCGATCATATTAGACTAAACAAAATGAAATTATATAGCACCAATAATCCCAACCTGAGTGTCGATTTCCCTACCGCAGTATTTAACAGCATGCCCTTAGATAAAGGCTTGTATATGCCTGTTGACATTCCGCAATTAGATCAGGAGTTCATTAATCATATGGATCAGTTCACACTCTCCCAGATTGCTTACAAAGTAGCGTCAGCATTGATGAAGGATACCATCCCTTCGGAGGATCTTCAGGCAATTATTGATGATGCCATCAATTTTGAAGCCCCGGTAGTAGAGCTGGATCCGGAAACTTATGTGCTAGAACTTTTTCACGGTCCCTCACTAGCCTTTAAAGATTTTGGTGCCAGGTTCATGAGCCGCATAATGGCTTATTTTCTGAAAGATAACGAGAAAATGCTGGATGTGCTTGTGGCAACTTCCGGTGATACCGGCGGTGCAGTGGCGCTGGGCTTTTTAGGCGTGCCCAATACCCGTGTGACCATTCTGTACCCAAAAGGTAAAGTAAGCGAAATCCAGGAGCAGCAACTTTGCACAAATGGACAAAATATTCATGCCATTGAGGTGGATGGAACTTTCGATGATTGCCAGGCACTCGTGAAGCAGGCTTTTGCAGATGAAGCACTAAATGCTAAGCTTCGTCTTACTTCGGCGAATTCCATCAACATTTCCAGACTGATCCCACAGACATTTTATTATTTCAATGCTTATGCACAATTAAAACGTCAAGGTAAAGGGGAGCTGGTATTCTCTGTTCCCAGCGGAAACTTTGGCAACATAGGTGCAGGCTTGCTTGCCTATAAAATGGGACTTCCTGTAAAACAGTTTATTGCGGCAACCAATGCTAATGATACCGTGCCGCGCTTTCTAGAAACAGGCCTATATGAGACCCGGCCTTCTGTCCAGACTTATGCCAACGCCATGGATGTTGGGGCACCAAGCAATTGGGTACGGATCATGGACCTGTTTAAAAATGATGAGGCCGCACTTAAAAAGATTGTGCAGAGCCAAAGCTATACCGACGAACAAACCCTGCATGCTATAGAAGAAATTTACAACCAGTACGGGTATGTAGCTTGTCCGCATACCGCAATTGCATGGCTGGCTTTAAAGAAATATCAAAACAAGTACCCTGGATCAACAGGAATCTTTTTGTCCACCGCACATCCCTGTAAGTTCCCGGACATATTTCCGGAAGCTATAAAAATTAAGATCGAGGTTCCTGAACAGGTGAAAAGCCTTGCTGAGCGACCAAAACAGGCGACCAGCATGGATACCAGTTTTGATTCGTTTAAGGCATACCTGAATAAGTACTAAGCTTATTTCTTTGTAAACCGCATGATGGAAATGTCGCCCATCATAAAGTTCAGCGTCGTATCGCTGGTTATGGAATAAGTGCTTGCTTTTTTTAGCATTTCGACAAAAGTGGCTTCTCCCTCACCCGGACAGGCCATTTTTGTCATTATCAAGGGTTTTGTGAAATTGATCGTACTGTCATCTGCAACAAGCTGACCCGAAAAAGAGTTGCAACTGGTATTGCCACTCACCCTTTTCTCTGCAACATCAAATTTGATGATTGGCTTTTTGCCAGGGTACAGGCCATTAAAGGCGATCCTTGGCCCTGATATATAATTCAACTCCCAGGTTCCCCCCAATTGAGATAACCCACCATTGCCTATACTGCCAGGCTTCATTGTTGTGCAAGCCGCTAAAGAGCTTCCAAGCACCATTGTTAATAGCATCAACCTTTTCATACCCATCCTTTACCTTGGTAGAATCCGCCATAGCTGTTGCTATTTTATACATTAGCTATGGCGAACCCTATAATAATATTTAGTTTAACCTTGTTCAAGGTACAAAGAGTATTCCAAAAAAAATATTTACCTGAATGTGAATTAAAATATGGCCTGTGCTATTCGTTTTGTGGGTTCTGGATTTCCCATCGTATAAAAGTGTAATACAGGCGCACCCATCGCCTTAAGCTCTTTACATTGGTTGATCATCCACTCAATCCCTACTTCTTTTACCTCTTTCTCCGATTTGCAAGCCTGTACGGCTTCGCTCAGGTCCAGGGGTATATCCAGGTGAAATATTTTAGGTAGACTAATCAGCTGCTTGCTGCTTGTAATTGGCTTCAGCCCTGGAATAATGGGGACATTAATGCCATTAGTCCTACACTTTTCAACAAATTCCCCATACTTTTTATTGTCGAAGAACATCTGTGTGACAATGAAATCGGCACCTGTGTCTACTTTATGTTTCAGATATTTGAAATCAGTGTCCAGGTTGGGGGATTCAAAATGCTTTTCGGGGTAACCGGCTACACCGATGCAAAAATCTGTTTTTTCAGCACTTTCCATATCATCATGCAGGTATTTGCCTTTGTTCATGTCTACCACATGCTGCAGCAGTTCTGATGCATAAGCATGGCCATTAGGCGTAGGGATAAAAGCATTGTCGCTTTTGCGGGCATCACCTCTTAAAACAAGTACATTATCAATACCCAGAAACTGAAGGTCGATCAACGCATTCTCTGTCTCGTCTTTGGTAAAACCACCGCAAATTAAATGAGGTACGGCATCTACCTTGTATTTGTTCATTATGGCCGCGCAGGTGGCTACGGTGCTTGGGCGCTTGCGGTAAGCTACTTTTTCCAGCAAGCCATTGGCATGCTGTTTATAGATGTAATCTTCCCTCAGGTAGGTGACATCGATAAAAGGTGGGTTGAATTCCATTAATGGATCTATTGCGTCAAATATTCCTTTAATGCTCTGCCCCTTAATAGGTGGCAACAATTCAAATGAGAACAAGGTTTTACCCTTTGCGTTATTGATATGGTCTATAATTTTCATTGGAATATAAATTGTTTTTCGACGGTAATGAAGCTATCATGAGTTTTATTCATTGTATTTGAAAATGTAAACTCATGATGGTTTCATTAATATCTGTATTCGTGTGGTTTGTGTTGATAAAAGGTTAATACGCTAAATTAGGGCTCAGCCACCTTTCTACTTCTTCAAGCGACATGTTCTTTCTAACCGCGTAATCTTCTACCTGGTCTTTGCTGATCTTTCCTAATCCAAAGTACCTTGATTGTGGATGCGCAAAATAAAATCCGCTTACCGCTGCAGTAGGATACATGGCATAGCTTTCAGTTAAGCGTAGGCCTATCCTTGCCTCGGCATTCAGCAGTTCAAACAAGGTGCCTTTTTCCGTGTGTTCCGGACAGGCCGGATAACCTGGTGCAGGACGGATACCCGAATACTCTTCCTTAATCAGTGCCTCGTTATCCAGGGTTTCATCTTTTGCGTAACCCCAGTAATCCTTACGCACCAACTCGTGCATCCTTTCAGCAAAGGCTTCCGCCAGCCTGTCTGCCAGTGCCTTAGCCATAATGCTGTTGTAATCATCATAAACCGCTTCAAATTCAGCCACAAGTTCATCACAACCAATGCCGGCAGTGAGGGCAAAGCCGCCAAAATAATCAGGTACACCCGTTTCTTTCTGTGCAACAAAATCTGAAAGGGCATAATACGGCTGGTCTACAGTTTTCTCGGCCTGCTGACGCAGGGTATGGATCACCACTTCTTTACCCTCCACCTCGAGGACAATATCATCTCCTACCGCATTTGCCGGCCAAAAACCAATCACTGCTTTGGCTGTCAGCAATTTCTCTTCAACAATTCTTTTTAACAACGCCTTGGCGTCACTGAATAGTTTTTTCGCTTCGTCACCCACAACTTTGTCTTCCAATATCCTCGGATAGCTTCCACGAAGTTCCCAGGTCTGAAAGAATGGGGTCCAGTCGATATAGGGAACCAGGTCTTCCAGCGGATAATCTTCAAATACCTTTGTTCCTGTGAAACTTGGTGCAGGGGCCACCAGGGAGGTGTCAATTTTGAAATTTTCCCTGCGGGCTTCTTCAATGGTTTTGAAGCGTTTGTCTGAACGTTTGTTTAAATGGGCTTCACGGGCTTTATCATACTCAGCTCTGATACCTGCAATATATTCATCCCTGGTGTCCTTGTTCATCAAGGTGCTGGCTACAGTTACACTTCTGGAGGCATCCAGAACATGGATAGCAGGACCGGAGTAGTTCGGTGCCACCTTTACAGCCGCATGGATCCGTGAGGTTGTTGCTCCACCTATCATCAATGGTATGGTAAAGCCTTCACGCTCCATTTCCTTCGCAAAATGCACCATTTCGTCCAGTGAAGGTGTGATCAGACCGCTCAATCCAATAATATCTGCATTGATCTCTTTGGCTTTCTTAATGATCTCCTGTGCAGGTACCATCACACCCATGTCCACAATTTCGAAGTTGTTACAGGCCAGCACAACGCCTACAATATTTTTTCCGATATCGTGCACGTCACCTTTGACGGTGGCCATCAATATTCTTCCTGCTGACGAATTCTGATCCTGGTCGGGGTTGTCCAGTTTTTGTTGTTCAATAAAGGGCAGTAAATAAGCCACTGCTTTCTTCATCACACGCGCTGATTTTACCACTTGGGGCAGGAACATTTTTCCAGCACCAAACAGGTCGCCTACAATGTTCATTCCATCCATTAACGGGCCTTCAATGACCTGGATTGGTCTGTCGTATTTCTGCCGGGCTTCTTCGACGTCATCATCAAGGTATTCGATAATCCCTTTCACCAGGGCGTGTGACAAGCGCTCTTCCACCGTGCCTTTACGCCATTCTTCATCCCTTACTATTTCTTTACCTTTTGTTTTGATGGTGTCTGCAAATTCTACCAGCCGCTCTGTGGCATCATCCCGGCGGTTCAATAATACATCTTCAACCAGGACCAACAGATCAGGTGGAATTTCCTGGTAAACTTCCAGCATTCCGGCATTTACAATTCCCATATCCATACCTGCCTTAATGGCGTGATATAAAAATGCGGAGTGCATGGCCTCCCTAACGGTATTGTTTCCTCTAAAAGAAAAGGAAATATTGGAAACACCGCCACTTACTTTAGCATATGGCAGGTTTTCCTTGATCCAGCGGGTAGCATTTATAAAATCAACCGCATAATTGTTATGCTCTTCCAAACCGGTTGCTACGGTAAGGATATTTGGGTCAAATATGATATCCTGTGGTGGAAAGCCCAGTTCTTTTACCAATATGTGGTAAGAGCGGCTGCAGATCTCTACCCTGCGCTCAAAATTATCGGCCTGTCCCCGTTCATCAAAGGCCATCACCACTACTGCCGCCCCATAGGTCATGATTTTCCTCGCACTTTCCCTGAATTTCTCTTCCCCTTCTTTCAGTGAAATGGAATTAACAATGCCTTTTCCCTGAAGGCATTTCAGCCCCGCTTCAATTACGGTCCATTTAGAGGAGTCGACCATAATCGGCAACCTGGAAATGTCCGGTTCTGATGCGATCAGGTTCAGGAATTTAGTCATAGATGCTTCGGAGTCGATCATCCCTTCATCCATATTCACATCGATGATCTGGGCACCACCTTCAACCTGCTGACGGGCAACGGTCAACGCGGCCTCGAAGTCACCGCTTAAAATCAGTTTTGAAAACTTTGGTGATCCGGTAATGTTTGTACGTTCACCGATGTTTACAAAAATACTTTCGGGTGTTATGGTTACAGGTTCCAATCCACTTAAGCGCATATAGGGCTCAATTGCC
>CBFGNP010000070.1:0-11045 GCA_965650095.1 uncultured Pedobacter sp.
TAGAGCATCTCACTACGGATGAGAAGGTTTGGGGTTCGAATCCCTACAAGTGCACAGAAAACCGCCTTTAATTAATTTTAAAGACGGTTTTTCTTTTTTAGGTTACGATTTAGGTACTAAATTCGATCTGCTAAGGATGTTTATGTCTTGCTTGGCCTTTTCTAACTCCGCCCTCATAACAAGCATTTCCGCCCTCAACTGCCTGGTGTCGGTAATCAAAGTTTTCTTTTCTACCTTATATTCTATACCCTCTTTGCCAACTACAATATATAAAGGTGATATATTGAATTTTATAAACAGCCTCTCAAGAATATAGCTCGTTATTGCGGTGTGCCCCAGCTCCATTTTAGCAATGGTGGATTGATTTACGCCGGTAGCTTCGGACAGGTCAGCCTGAGAGAGATTAAGGTACTCACGAACTAACCTTAAACGCTTGGCTGCGTCTTTATTTATTATGGCTGCTTTTGGTGGCATTAGTTTTTTCTAAATCTATGTTTTGCAGGCTGAGAAAATTGAACTTTCGTTACGGCGCTATCAATTCTAAATTCCAGATCATTCAAATCTATTGCCCCAAATCCATTTTTAGCCCTAAACTTGTGAGTCACCATAAAGCCGTATACAGTTTTATCTTCCGGGTTATTCAAATCGTTAATTGTGTCAATCTCAAAGCTAATGGGCTCATAGCTTTTTGGGTCTTTTAAAGTACTGTCTAAATAACCCTTCACTAATTTTTTCATTTTGTCCTCAGTAGAAGGCTGCCTACAGGAAGTAAATAGTAAAATAGCGGCTAAGATGATAAATATATTTTTCATGATTTTATTAGGCTTGTTATGGTATATGAATGGTTCCTTTTATTGTTCCGTTTTCGATAATGTTAACAACACCAACCGTTTTACCCTTGTAGCTAAAATCTATGTTGCAAGGGCCAGTTGATACTGTTGTTGTGCTCAATTCATCCCCAGGCGCAACACCATCTGCTTCGTATACCGTATTTTCAGTCTTATAGTCAACACTAAAAATATGCTTACCTTGAGTTTTACTTGTTACACTTAATGAATAGACTCCAGACGACACGTTGCTAACGGTCATCTTTAGTTTGGTAGACTCATTGTTTTCTTTCTTGCAGCCAACGAGGGCTATGGTTAACAAACATAAGGTGATTAAGTTTTTCATATTTTGTTTATTTGGTTAGTTTATTTAGTATGTAATGAGATTGTGACGATGACTGATGACGAAACAATGACAAATGCATTAACTTGTATGTTGGGTTCCAATGCGCCGTCATGCGCTGTGGGCTTTACTTTTGCCTTCATACTTTTCTAATCTCTCTTTTAAATCCTTTACCTGGTCCCTTAAAAGCTCTATCATTTCGTCTTTCGATTTTATAGTCTGTTTGTAGCTATCAATTAAATCAGGAGTAGCATCGCGTATTTGATCTCTTGCCCTCTCCATTGTATTCCTTGAGGCTTCAATTATTTCTTGTACGCTCTCCGTCTCACCAGTAACAGTAACGCTTCGATCAGCAAGAAGGACTTTTAACAAGTCAATGCCAAGCCTTGACTTAACATTTTGTATGATATCTTGGCTCAAAGCGTCTTTATTGCACCAAATACTGAGCGTAGGTCTCGATACGCCTAACATTTTAGCTGCTTGGTCCTGCTTTAATCCTGCTCCCTGTAAGGCTCGCTTTAAAATAATTCCGCTGATTATCAATGTCTTATGTATAATGTTGTTAGATACTAACAAAATGTTTTGTCAAAATGTTAGATTGTATTATATTTGTATTACCAAACAGTAACAAAGGTAAATATAAACAATCAAGCATCAATAACCAATATCAACCAAAATGACAATTACCCATAACAACATGCTTCCAGGCTTATTCTCGAAAGGAGTTGAATTCCTGGCGGTGGACGAGAACAAAGTTCAGGCGCTCCATGATCGGCAGGTTCTTGAATTTGATCAATTGCCTCAGTTCGCGTACGAAACGATAGTAGGCTTAATGGGGAATAGCGAAGCTACCTTGGAGGAAATGGAAGTTTTTGCATTTAACAGATGGGGCGGACTGGATAATGTGCCGGATATAGACGAAGATGGAACGCCAAGCGAGGCTGAATTCCTTAACGAATACACTGCGGCTCATTTTGATAACGGCAGAAAGATTAGCGGGGCTGAACTTAGGGTTTTAAACCTTATATATCTGGAAGATAATTCGATTGCAGAGAAACTGTTCTTGTCTCGTAACACTGTCGCGAAGCATGTGCAGGCTCTGTTTATCAATTCTGGAATAGACTTCAAACCGGGTGAAAATAAAAGGAACGTACTGGCTCTATGGGCTTCTAAAAAAGGAATAATATAATGGAAATACAATTGGCAACAACAACAAAAGGGGTGTCTGTTCCTGATTTAATCAGGTCTATTAAGTCCCCAGGAGAACAAAACGGGAAGCCTTTTCCGGCTGAACAGGAGGGATACCTAAGGAACGTGTGTACAACAATCTTTAAACCAGAATTCCCACTTAGGAAGTATTCGGTAAAAAGGTTTACGGACCTGGGATATGTGAAGGTTTACTGGAATTATAAAGAAGATTAAGTATGGAGGTAATAACCATAGAATCGGAAACCTTCAAAGAGTTTAAGCAAATGTTTATTCAGTCTCAAGAGATAATTCGTCGGCAAGCTGAGATCATTACGGCCTCTAAGATCGCCTTAATGACAGCAAAGCAAGTAGGCCAATTGACCGGGTATGATGAAAAAACAATCCGCATACGGAAAGAAGAAATAGGGTATAGCATCCCGTGTGGAATAGAAATAAAATTCAAACCGGCAGACGTAGAGGCATGGATTAACCGTGGCTACCGATCACCAAAATAAAAAAGCCAGACGCTCGAAGTCTGGCTCCCAAAATTAAAGCAGTAAAAACTACTAAAATTTCAAACCTAAAAGCAAAGCTATGAAAAGTATGGCAATTCACAAAATCATCAATTCCCAGGCTGCAAGCGTAAAGCGTCACGGGAAACTTACCAAAGAAGCGGTAAGGTTTTATTTAATGAATCTTAAATATAAATAATCATGGAAATGAACATAGATCAAATTGAAATTAACCTGTGTCGTCAGATGGCCGTAGTTAATCTTATTAAAAAATCATCAGACAAAGCCAAGCACATAGCATGCAGCGACTACTACGGTCTGTTTGGTTCGTTCGCTCAGCGAATGGTTGATGTGAAAAACCAAAACAAAGTGACGGCGAGGCTTGAAAAGTATTTACGTACAATTTTAACGAAAGGAGTTTAATAATGGATATCATAACTAAAGTTAAGAACCAGCAATTAGCCGTCAACCGTTGCTTTATAAACATCGAACGTGCTAATGCAGAACTTGAGCGGGTATTCAGTGCAAAGATTCACTACCCATCAATTGAAAGCCACTGCGAAGCCGTAGGTATAGCTCAGGAAAATGTAGAAATGACTCACATCATCCTTCAGAATCAGCTAAGAACAAACGCAATTGCAAACGGTCTTACCGGATCAACAGCGCCGGAGGAATACGCAAGGAAAAGACTTGCTGAGCTGCAGCTCAATCACAAAGAGGCCGGAGTAGCAAACGGAACGATTCTCCTGCTTTTAAATGAGCGTATGTGTGAGATCAAAGGGATAATATCAGTGTTTGAAAAATCTAAATCAATCTAAAATGACGTTCAAAACCACCGAAAAAAACGAGTTTAAAAAGGATTATTTAAAGGGTCTTGAATACAGCCACGATGACTACAAGCCTTTTCCTTTTGTTCAGGTATTTCTTTACATGCTCGTAATCCTGGCGATTGCAACAGCGGTTTACACCTGTAACACTAAGGCTGAACCGGTAACAGTTGAACAACTAAATACCGGCAGAATATGAAAGTGTTTGAGGAAGTAGAGTTTGAGGTGCCTACCTCGGATGTTCAGAAAGAAGATTTCGCAACTATAGCGATAGTGTTAATCGTGACAGAATTATTATTAATCATAACCTTATTATTTTAAAATCAATGGAAACACAAGAATTAACAGTAATAGAACATCCTGAATTATTGCAGGTAGTTCAAAAAAGTAACATCGAATTATCCAAAGCAGAAAAATATGCCGCGGGTTACGCTCCGTTTATGAGTGAAGTTCTCGGACAAACGGACATCATCAAAGGATTGGATAAAACAAATCCGGTCCATGCCGCCACAGCGAAGCGGGCAAGCCTTGATCTTGGAAAGATACTTAGCAGAGCGACAGACAAGAAAAAAGCTGATAAAGAGCTTTTACTTCTTGAAACCCGGCACATTGATAATCTGTTTGGTCTTGTTGAAACTACCGGTCGTTTAGGCCAGAAAGATGCCAAAGACATATTTGAATATGCTGAACGCATCGAAAACGAAAGGCTTCTAAAATTAGAATCAAATCGTAAGGCCCTGCTTGTTGACTATGGCCCGCTTAATCAATTCGTTGATCTAAAATTGATGGACGAAGAAACCTTTCAGGCTTATCTTTCAAAGGAAAAATTTGCTTTCGAGGCGAAACAGAAAGCCGATGCTGAAGCGGAAAAGAAACGCATTGCGGATGAAAAGAAAGCGTTGGCAGATAAAAAGGCGAAAGAAAAATCTGAGGCTGAAGAACGAGAACGGATCCGCAAAGAGAACGAGGAATTAAGAAAGGCTAATGAAGCTAAAGAAAAAGAACTGGCCGATGAGCGAGAAAGAGTAGTCAAAGAAAACGCTGAACGTGATCGCATAGCTAAAATAGAGTCCGATAAGCAGGCTAAAATTCAAGCTGACCTAAAGGCTGAGAATGAGCGCATAGCCAAGGAACTGCAAGCAAAGAAAGATCAGGAAGAAAAAGAGCACGAAGAAGAAAAACAGCGCATCCAAAATGAAAGTTCCGAGCGTATCGCAAAAGAAAAAGCGGCGAAACTTGCTCCCGAACGCGAAAAGGTAAAGGTGTTCTTTTCGGAATTTGAAAAGTTAAAATTCCCTGACTTGACCAGCGCAGAAGGAATGGCTATGTCGATAAGAGTGAATGAGGCTCTTTTAATAGTTCGCAAACTAATTATTTCTGATTCTAAAAATTTACTGTAATGGAAGAAACACAAGAGTTACAAGTGGTAAACATTTCAGGTAATGAAGTGGCTTACCTGCAAGACAAGGCGCAGATAGATGTGCAAATATCAACAGCAAAAGCATTCCCAAGGAACATTAAACGTTCGGTAGAAAATGCAATAGCTACGGTGACAATGGACACTGAAACCGCGTCTACCTGCACATATTCGGTGCCAAGGGGCGGTAAAGCGGTTACAGGGCCTAGCGTTCACCTGGCTAAAATACTTGCTCAATGCTGGGGGAACATGAGAATCGAAGCTAAAGTAATAGGAGTAGAGGATAAGCACGTGACCAGTCAGGCAGTTGCATTTGATCTGGAGAACAACGTAGCTATTAAAGTGGAAGTGAAGCGGTCAATCATGACAAGGACAGGACGGATGAATGACGATATGATTGTCGTTACCGGGAATGCTGGTAATTCTATTGCTCTCCGTAATGCTATTCTTTCAGTTGTTCCAAAAGCGGTTACGGATAAAGTGTATGGCGCCGCTAAGCAAACAATAACCGGCAACATTTCGGACTCAACAAAACTGTTAAAAAGAAGGAAGCAGGTTTTTGATGGGTTAATGAACACCTATTCGTTGACCGAAAAAGAAATACTTGCAGCAGTAGGCAAAGCAGCGGTTGACCATATAACTGGTGATGATCTGGTTGTTTTAATTGGGATCGGCCAAGCGATTAAGGACGGAGATACGACTATTGATGCTGCATTCAAAGGCATGAAGGATAATACTCCAGCTGATATAAACAAAGAGTCTGAGCGCATCGCCTCACTAATAGAGGACGCTACAACGGTACAAGATCTTGATGCTTTAAAAGGCAACATTAAGCCTGAGCAACAGGACCTATTTAACCAGAAGTATAACGAGTTAGACGGTAAAGCAGCATGATAGATTTTTCAAAGCAATTAATCAGATGCAGCAGTATTGGCGCTATAATGTCTAATGGTCGCGCTAAAGGCTCCGGAATGGGAGATACTGCAAAAGGAAAGCTGGAGCAGATATACCTTGAAGCGACGACCAGCAGGAAAAAAGAGTACAGCTCTAAGCATATTGAAAAAGGTTTGGCCTGCGAGGAAGATGCGATAACACTTTTGTCAAGGCATAAAAAGAAGTTCTTTACTAAGAACACAGAACGTTTAAACAACGACTGGCTAACCGGTGAGCCCGATATAATAGACGGCAAAGAAGGGTTTGATACTAAATGCTCATGGGATATCTGGACATTTCCCAGATTCGATACAAAGCTCGACTCTACCTATGAAAATCAGAATCACGGATATATCGATCTGACCGGGGCTGAAAAATGGACTACAGTTTATTGCTTGGTTAACGCTACAGCTGACGCAATCGACAGCGAAAAGAAGTCTATTTATTATAAACTCGGTTGCCCTGACGAAAACGACCCGGTATACATCGAGAAGCTGGTAGAAATTGAAAAGAATATGATTTTCGATATGGCGGTTTTCAAAAAACACAACCCTTATTATGATCTGATGGTTTCCGACTGGACTTATGATCTGCCAATGAAGCACCGAATTAAGGAGTTTGTAACCATGAGAGACGATGAAGCAATCGAAGCTATCCATAACAGAATAGAAAACGAATGCAGGCCTTATTTGGACTCATTGAATTACTTGTAATGTTCCAAGCTTATTACTGCAAATAAAATTACCATGGCAGATAACAAACAATCATTTTTATTACACACCGACATTGTTCATTTGCTGGACCAGTTGCCAGATGAAACAGCTGGTAAACTGTTTAAAATTATACTGGATTACGTTAATGATCGTGATCCAGTAGTCGAAGATTTCACCTTAAAAATTGCCTTTGAACCTATCAAACAGCAACTGAAAAGGAGCCTAAAAAAATGGGAAGAAGTGAAGCAAACACGATCAAATTCAGGGTCAAAAGGAGGTGTTAAAAGCGGCGAAACAAGACGCTTAAAAGCTGAGTTAAGGAAGCAAAAAGAAACAAACGAAGCAATTGCTTTAAAGTTGAAGCAAAACGAAGCAAACGAAGCTGTAAGTGTTAATGTAAGTGTTAATGTTATTGATGATGTTGAAGTAAAAGAAAAAACGTCATCGTCATCATTGTTCACAATCCATGATTTTGAAAAGGAAATCGTAATAGCAGACAACGAATTTACACTGCTTGCTGTAAGGAAAACCAATAGAACCATGGATCAATTGTCTGGTTTCCTAAAAGTGTTCCTGGTAGAGCAGAAAGCACTTACAAAAATTGTCTGGCAGAACTCAACAGACGCCAAAAGCCACTTTATTAACTGGGTAAAAAAACAGCAGGTCCAAACGCTAACTGGGTATACCCCTCAAATGACTAACTAATGATCAGAAATCTAGAAGAATTACGGGACGAGGTTAATCATTTGAGGGAATCAGGAGTACAGAGGGGTCGTGATACAGGGTTCAAGTGCTTAGATGAGCTTTATTCAGTGAAGGAAGGCAGCTTTTCAATATTCCTTGGCGCTCCAACACATGGTAAGAGTGAAGTAATATTTGAGCTTATCTTGAACCAGTCCATAAAGTTTGGGGACAAAGGATTGATACTATCTCCTGAAACAGGGAAGCCGGCTCAGATAGTTATGGAATTGCTGCATAAATACATCGGAAAATCGGCGTATTCAACAAACCCTTATCACTGTACCGAGTTGGAGTATAACACGGCCTTCAATTGGGTTAACTATCATTTTGTAATTGCCGATGACGAAAAATCAAGCTATTCTTTTGATGAGCTTATAAGCCAAATTGACAAGTACGAGCGAGATCATAAATGTGTCTTTAAAAATTTCATGGCTGAACCATGGAATGAGTTAAATCACAAAATTGCCCTTCAACAAAATTCAGGTAGGCAGGATTTGGCCATAGAAGATGAATTGACACAGCTAAGGAGGTATTGTGATAGAACGCTTAAGCATGCATTTTTGAGTTTTCATCCGTCATTTCAGTCGCTCGTAAAGGATCAGCAAAGCGGTCTTTCATACTACGAAATGCCGAAAGCCAGAGAAGCCGCAGGCGGACAGGCTACTTTAAGGAAGGCGTTCAGCTGGATAAACATTTGGCGTCCTCCTGTTGGCGTTATTGACCCGACAACGGGTGTTCCGTATGCTGATAACGAGGTTTTTCTGCAGGTTGAAAAATCAAAACCAAAAGGCATAGGCAAAAAGGGGTTATGCAGGCTTTATTGGGACTGGAAGAAAAACAGGTATTACGAAAATGTTGATGGACGCGCTAGCTATGCTTTTGAACATGAAAAGTCAACGCCTGTATATCATCAAACATCAATATTACCAAGTAAAGAATTTGAAAAAGCTCCCTTTTAATGGAAATAAACTGGAAAGAACTGGCGGAGAAATACCAGATGGAAGCAGAAATATATGCCTTGGCCTATGAAGATGTTTTAAAGCCTATACGAATGATTGCAGCAATGCAAGGGGTACTTGTCCAGATGGAGAGCGAACGGTTAAAATTTGAGAAGAAAAGGGGTAAGAGCGATAAATCAAAGGAGACAGGAGATAGGATAGACATTTTGATGAGCGGCCTTGATGAGTTATCAGGGATAGCCGAAAAGAATATTTCTCTCAGGCAGCAATTAAAATATAAATCAATATGGCTTGTAAAAGCTGAACAGGAATTAGAAAAACTAAGAAAACAATTATCATGGGACGACTCAGCAACGCCTTAAACTGGACCACAAATTACCTGAATGAAATGCCTGTAAACACTCAGGTTGCAGTTCGTGACGTGCCGGTTCATGACAAGAATCTATTCATTGATTGTGCCAAGCAGTATATCGATTGGTATGGAGGGGCCGAGTTCAGTGAAGATTACCGGAAGTTAAGAAAGATAGGAGGCATTCCATGACGCTAAAAGATCAATTTGAATGGACGGAAAACGGCTTAAAGCTTTTAGAGAAGATCCAGTCAATTATTGCAGAAAACGGAGGTCGGGACGCCATGATTGAAATAATGGAGGCCGAGGCCGGCAATACTTATCTAAGTGAAAGATCAAAAGAAAAGGAGGTTTTCAAATTAACTATAAAGCATGACATCCCATATATAGTTGCTCATAGGATGCTAAATATGGATTACCGAAAGTTTGCAAGAAAAATTACAGAATATAAAACAAAAGAATTATGTGGTACATCACTTTAAACACAAAAACAGCCAGGTTAATTGCAATAGTTGCAGGTATCCTTTTGCTTGCCGGATTGATTTACGCTTACTCAGGAGATTGGAGAGGGTTTAATAATACTTATTTGGGGTCGGCAGACGTGAAGGAATCAATATTAACACCCAATGATTTTAAAGCAGCCTTTGCCAGTTCTAAATCAGCAGAGGTAATGCGCTGTTTACTGTTTTTCATCGCTACCTCATTCAGTTTATTTGAAAGCCTTGAACGTGCTGTACCCGGTTTATCCGGCCACATAAGCCGTGCAAGTTCAGCCTGATTAATTAAGGGATTATCAATAAGAAATTGCTTTAAATCCATAAAGGCAAATATAAGGAATAAAAGTATAATACAAATGAATTATATATAGTGACAAAACAATGACAATAGTATAATACATATGTATTACATTTACATCATCAAAGCAATACAGCTTTGGTAAAATCTTAGCGGATATGAAAACTAAAGCAGCACAACCAGTAATATCAGAAGGTCAGAAAATTTCAAAAACTGTAGGGGTTAACGGAAAGACCCACAATCTTACATTACACATGAATTTATACACTTACCCGGATTTTTCTTTTGAATTGATCGATAAGATCACAAACGAAAAGGGTATAGAGGTTGAGGGCGTTTGGTTTTGGGGTACATACGGTAATAATCACCGTGAACGCTTGGAATTTGATACCAGGAAAGGCCCTGGCTATTTAACTTTCTTAACAGTTGCCAGGTGGTGTAACGGTAGAAAGAAAAACGGAACAAAACAGCTTGTAGATATTGTGGAAAAAGGATCAAAATAGTGTTGTCAAACGTGACATGCCCCCGCCTCGCCTTCTCCGGATGTGCGGGGATTGGGCAGTACAGAGCAATGTAGTTCTGTATAAATCTTAGCGGATCATGGAAATAACAGAGAATACAACAGCAGATCAATTGAATAATATTAAGCTATTTGATTTTATTCATTATGAGGATAAAAAAGGGAGGGTTACTGGAATAGAAAAAATAGTTCAGGGGGATAAAACAACCTTTAATTTTGCAGTTTACACCGAACAGGATCAGGTATATGATACAATGTATTTTATTATAGAACGATGATTTAACATTCCTATTCCCGCTAAGTATGGGAATCTGTCAGCGCAACGATCTAAAGTCTTGCGCTTATGGGGTGCCCGATGTTGGGTGATAAAAAGCAAGACAATGCCTACACCGCAAAGACCAGGATTCAATGACTCTGTAAGAAAAAGACTAGCTGTATTGGTAGCTAAAAATATCCTCTCACTATTCCCTAATAAAGATTTGGAATATGTAACAGAAGAATGTTACGAGACACTTGATGCAAGCTATATATGTCGTGAAAACGGATACGAATTAGCAAAACGGTTTGAAGATGATCATCACTATGAGCCGGATTTGGAGTTGGTAGAAACCTTAGACTGTGTTTCAAGTCATTATGATGATCTAATTAAGCAACAAACTAAAGAATGGGTAATTGCTTATGATGTAAAGTTGGATTTTCCTGTTGGAACGCAGGTTATAGTGAATAGCCCTAGAAGTGGCACACAAGGTGAAATTACGAAACATTACGCTGAAACTGCTCAATATTCAGTATGGACACCAGATATGGGTATCGAGAAAAAAGGAATTAGAGGTTATATAATGGATTTTGAAAAAGTGAAGATCGCCTAACACGTACCAAACGTGCCCATCCCTTAAAAGGGAAAGCCCTGCCTGCTTAATT
>CBFGNP010000071.1:0-10934 GCA_965650095.1 uncultured Pedobacter sp.
ATCGTTCGTGTACCAGGTTTTGGCGTAGGAAACCCTGCCAATAATTCCTTCATGCAATTGCTGTATGCCTTCGGTCAGTATCGGGGCCGAACGGCGCTGCGCGCCCATTTGTACCACCCGGTTATATTTACGGGCGGCGGCAATGGCCAGCTCGCCCTCATGCGGGTTATGGCTTAGCGGCTTCTCTACATAGACATGTTTTCCGGACTGGCAGCCCATAATTGTAAGGGGTGTGTGCCAATGATCGGGCGTGGCAATGTAGATGGCGTCAATATTTTTATCCTGCATCACCTTACGGCAGTCGCCTTCAGTTTTGGGAACATTTACTTGTTTGTTATCGGCTACAGATTTTAGTGCTTTGGCAAAAACACGGGTATCAACATCGCAAAGTGTAACTATCTCTGCATTCTTTTGCCGCGCGAAAGTGCCCGTCATGCTGGAGCCGCGGCCATTTAAACCGATGATGGCGACATGAACGCGATCGTTGGCGCCAATAATATTACGGTAGCTTTTTGCGCTCATGCCAAACAGGCTGTGGTGTGCCATAACTCCAGCCGATGCAATAGCTACTTTTTTAATAAAATCTCTTCGTTTTTCCATAACATGTTAAATTAGGGTAATAATTACCGGTAACAAGTATAATTATACAAAATACCGGATATATGTTTATTCATTTAAAAATCAATTTGTGGATGCACGATACTGTGCATCCTTAGCCAGGCGTTAAAAATCTTTGTTTTGCGGATATTTATCGCCTGTAATGATCCGGTCTATCTGACTTTGTGGTATAGGCCTTAAAATATGCTTTTCCTGGATGTTAGGTCCGGCATCAGGGTTGTAAAGCTTGACCCGCTCCAGGAGTTTATTTGTCCTTACGAGATCCAGCCAGCGGGTTTGTTCTCCGCACAATTCACGGGCCCGCTCATCCAGGATATAGTCAAGCGTCATTTGTGCCGGGGAGATGTTCATTGCAGCAGTGTTACCTGTGGGATAAGCTGCACGCGCTCTGACAACATTGATATATTTTGCGGCATTGGTCTGGTCATCCAGATTGACTGCAGCTTCTGCAGCCAGCAAATAGGTTTCTGACAGACGATAAACGATAATCGGTCTAACCGACGGATCGTTGATGCCCGCCCGCTTTGTATCCTGATATTTCGTCATTGTTGGATATAACTGTAAGGTATAGTTGCGCGGAGGAACCAATAAGTAGCGGGTTGCATTGATCTTAGCGTTCGTCACATCTACCCCTGGCATATAAATAGCCGTATCACCCAACGCGTATTTGGGTACGCCATTGACTTTTGGAATTTTATCAGCGGAGTTAGATAGCCATACAGACTGAAAGGTTTTGTAATACCTTGTATCATTTGTTTTATCAGCAAAACAAACATTTCCCAGCCAGCTGGTTAACTGAACACGGCCATATGGCCGGCCGTAAGCCATAGAGCGAACGAGACCAGGAAAATTTTCATAACCCATCACGTAATGAAAATTCAATTCATTGCTAATGCCATTATAGGTCAGGTTCGGGGTATGCTGAACGCTCCAAAGTACCTCCCGGCTGGCCTCATTACCTTCTGCAAAAACGGAACCAAAATCCGGCAACAAACCAAGGTTCAAAGCCCCAATATTATCGATTAGCGCTTTTGCGGTATTGTAAGCATTCTGAAAATCGTCTGGTTGTTTGGCAGATGAATAAGCTCTGGTCAAATAGACTTTCGCCAGCAGGTGTGATGCCGCAGCCGCGGTTGCCTTACCTGGCAACACGCCATTCAGGGTAGGGCTTGGAGGAAGGGCGGCAATCGCATCCTTCAAATCCTGCACAATGAAATTATAAACTTCGGCAATTGGCGCTCTGTTCGCGCTGGTGCTGGGTTCGCTGATAAAATTTTTGTTCAGGGTTACAGGCCCGAAAAATCTAACCAGCAAGAAGTAGTAATTGGCACGGAGAAATTTGGCTTCCGCTACTTTCTGTTTAACGGTGTTGGCGTCTAGGCCGGTCACCGTTGCGCCATTATCAATGATGCCGTTGCAGGTATTGATGAAGGTATAGCATGGATTCCAAACACCGGATAAAAATCCACTGCTGGCGTCATAACTGCTTGAATAAACGTTAAAGTTGGAGTTTCCGCCCCCTCCGGATCTAAATTCATCTGTTCCGGGCACGGTCATGGTCATCAGGTTTTCTGATCCCCATAAGTTACGGTTGCCTGCGTACGCAGCATCAAGGCCGGATTGAAACCCTTGTGCGGTATTAAAGTATTGTGGTGTAAGTGATGATTTTGGATCTTCAATCAATTGCTTATTGCAACCGGAAATGACGATAGCTATTGACGTGATCGCCAAAATGCGATATAGAAATGACCTCATGTGTATTATCAATTAAAATGAAACATTCAAACCAAACAATAGTGATTTAACCGGGGGTGTGACGACTGTAAGCGTACCTTCCGATTCAGGATCAGCCCCATTAAACCGGTTGTGCAATGGAGAAAATAATATGATTGCATCGTTCAACGAGGCGTGGACTCTCAAAGATTTTGCCTTGATCTTCGATGCGATTAGCTGCGGGAATGTATAACCCAAACTGATTGTCCGGATTTTAAGATAGGACGCATTATAGTAACCCAATAATTCCCCATAAGCAGGCGATCCAACATTAAAATTGGGTTTTGGATATTTGTTTGCGTGATTTGATGGCGTCCAATAATCGACCCTTAAGTTGTTGGCCTTACCGTTAAGTGCGTTGACATTGCTCGCGGGCTGCAGCCAGGTGGCTATTTGGGTCCCGCCTACGCGGTAAGATCCGACAACTGCCAGGTCAATGCCCTGGTAACTGAAGCGGTTGGTAAAGCCGCCCAGGAAATCAGGCTGCCTTGTACCCAAAATGGTGCGGTCGTTAGCGTTGATCACACCATCGCCATTTAAGTCCGCCACCCTGATGGTACCAATTACAGAGGCTGCTCCAGTCATGGTCAGATTAAGACGCCTGGCTTCAGTTGAGTCGGCTTTTGTATTTTGCCAGATACCTACCCGCTGGTAATTATACAGTGAGCTTATTGGCGATCCGACAAATCTGTTGTTGCCGATATCTTGTGTAACACCATTTTGTAATGCGATGATCTTATTGCGGTTAAATGTCATATTGAAATTGGTCGCCCAACCAAAATCTTTCCTGGACCTGGCTTTAACATTTACCGAATTTATGGTAATTTCCAAACCTTTATTTTCCGTTTTGCCTACGTTGGCCAGGAACTGTGAGGTATAGCCAGTGGTAATCGGGAGGTTTTGAGGAAGTATTAAATCATGTGTCTTTTGATGATAAGCATCCACCGTACCAGTTATCCGGTCTTTGAACAAACCGAAATCCAGACCAAGGTTCAATGATGCAGTGTACTCCCAACCTAGCTTTGGATTGGGTACATTATTGGGGTAGGTGCCGGTTACGTTAGTTGTTCCGTAATTGTAATTAATTATCTTGAGACCGCCCAGCGTCTGATAAGGGCTAACCGCTGCATTACCTACAATGCCGTACCCAACGCGAAGTTTCAAGCTGGATACAGCATTGATCTGTTTCATAAAATTTTCTTCGGAAATATTCCAGCCAACTGCCGCAGAAGGAAACAAATGATATTTATTTCCGGGAGCCAGCGTAGATGAGCCATCAGATCGCATCGTCAGCGTAAGCAGGTACTTACTCTTGTAGTCATAGTTAATACGGCCCATGAAAGAAACAATTGAGAATTTGGAGTATTCGCCTGTGCCCTTAAAATTAGCGCCCAATTCCGGGTTGTAATATTGTACCTCATCGGCCAGAATGCTGTTATAGGTCAGGGTCGTACTATATTTATTATCCTGCTGGTAACTGAAAAGTCCGGTGCCTGTAACATGGTGGTTTTCGGCAAATGTATTCTCGTAAACAATCAGGTTTTCCAGGGTAAAATTCCGATAATCATAATTGCTGTTCCTGGCTGTTGAAGGGCCGCTTAAATTTTGGAAAGTGGTACTGCCGTAAAAGTCTCCATAAGTCTCAGGTGTCAGTTCCACGCCACCATTAAATCTATATTTAAGATGAGGAGTGAATTGTGCCTCGGCATACGCGGTTGTGAAGGTGTTGTAACGGGTTCGGTTCTGAACAACGGCACCCGGAACAAGATTGGCAAGCGGATTGTAAATTAAAGAGCCGCCACCAGGAAATGGAATCAGGTTACCTGCCGCATCGTAAGGAACGGTCAGGGGGCTGGATTGCAAAGCTTGAGATACCGGGTTTATTCCTTCGCCATTGGTCCTGCTAACCGAATTAAGTGAGCTGATTCCTACTTTAAAGATTTTTCCTAGTTGCTGATCGACACTCACCTTGAAACTGAAGCGCTGAAAAGAAAGTCCTGGAAAGACACCTGTTTCGCCAAAATAACCTGCCGAAATCGCATACTTTGTCTGCTCGGTACCGCCCGACAACCCCAACTGATGATTGGTACGGAAACCATTCTTGAAGATCAGTTTTTGCCAGTTCGTATTGGTTCCGTTCTGTAAGCCGGCAAGCTCAGCCGGCAGAAAAGTTATCCCATCAGTGTAAAACTTTGGATCATCTATGCCATTGTAGGGATTAGGCGCATTAAGTACATTCGGGTTGTTCGCATTGTAGTTTCCCCACTTTTTATAAACCTGATAATCCGCAGGTTCCATCACGTCATAATATCCCAGGGGTTTCATCACTCCGGCGTAGCTGCTGTAAGATATCACAGGCGCTCCCATTTTGCCGCGTCGGGTCGTAATAAGTATTACGCCGTTTGCCCCTCTGGAGCCGTAGATTGCAGTTGCTGATGCATCTTTCAATATCTGAACGGACACCACATCGTCCTGGTTCAGGTCGTTGATATAAGTTCCATTAAAAGGAATCCCGTCTACAACATAGAGTACATTATTGCTAGCTCCTCCCTCTAATGATCGCTGTCCGCGAATGGATATAGACGGCTTCGCCCCAGGGTGGCTATTACCGCCATTTTTTTGAATATCGAGGCCTGGTGCCTGGCCTTGAAGTGCACTAATTAAGTTGCTCACAGGCACGCTTCTCAATGCTTCTTCATTTACCGAGGCAATTGATCCTGTCACATCGGCCTTTTTCTGGGAACCATAACCCACTACCATCACTTCATTCATTGCAGCCACCTTTTCCTTTAACGTCACATCTATTTGAGTTCGGTTATTAACGGTCACTTCCAAAGTTTCATACCCTATGGCCGAGAAAATGAGGGTTTGATTGCCATCTGGTAACTTTAAAGTATACCCACCATTGGAATCACTGTTGGTACCGATTGTGGCACCCTTTACCCTAACGGTAATTTGGGGTAGGGTTTCGCCTTTAGCATCCCTGATGATACCTTTTACCACAATACTGGCGATCGCTGTATAGACTGCAGGAGGTTTTCTTTTAATAACAACTATGTTTTCATAAAGGGTATAGGTAAGGGGCTGGTCGGCAAAACATTTATCCAGAAAATCTTTCAGTTCTGCTTTTTTCACTGAAATACTTACCGGGTTGCTTTCGCTAATCATCGCTGAATTGTACAGAAAAGTATAGCCGGTTTGTTTATGAAGTAATTCAAAAATCCGGGATAAGGAGGTATTATTCGCAGATATGCTTACCTGCTGGGCATAACTTGCGGCGTTAACCTGCAAAATAGCTACCAGTAAAAATGGGATCGTAAGTTTCACTATCAGACCAATTTTTGATAACATACAGGATCCACTCCTGCATGGAAATGCG
This sequence comes from uncultured Pedobacter sp., assembly GCA_965650095.1. GTDB lineage: Bacteria > Bacteroidota > Bacteroidia > Sphingobacteriales > Sphingobacteriaceae > Pedobacter. Next base: position 5,771 of record CBFGNP010000071.1, read on the forward strand.
TGGAAAAATTTATACATTTGGTTAGTGGGTTAATTTATAATTGATCGTTTCAAGGATTATATAAGTTGCTCAAAGCCTGATTGGCTAAAACCGGCGGCGCTCCAACGCTTCCGGTTTTTTATTTCAGCAACTCTTGTCTGAAAGTTGTAGAACTATGGCATCACGGTTATCCTCCTTCCATCGATTTTAAAATGAACGGTACCCGTTAATTCAAGTGTGGTTAATAGTTTGGAAATATCCTCAAACCTTGGTACTTTACCGCCGAAGTTTTGACGTTTCAGATTGCCTTTATAGCTGACATCTACATCATACCAGCGCGCTACCCTGCGCATAATTGTTTCGATATTCTCGTCATCAAATTTAAAAAACCCATTTTTCCAGGCGATTACATTTTCTGCATTTACTGCATGTACCTGAAAATTTGATGCGCCGCTATTTAAAACGCCCTTCTGGTTCGGTATCAGCATAGTGCTGCTGCCATCTCTAGTTAGCTTCACTGAGCCCTCAAGCAAGGTTGTTTCGATGGTATTTTCATCATTATAAGCCATCACATTAAAATGAGTGCCTAAAACCTCTACTTTCATACCGTTGAGCGCTACGCTAAAAGGCTGCTCTCTGTTTTTTGCAACTTCAAAATAAGCCTCGCCGGTTAATTCCACTTTTCGTTCTTTGCCGGTGAAGGTGGTTGGATATTTTAATGATGAACCAGCATTCAGCCATACTACTGTGCCATCGGCCAGCGTAAGCTGATATTGACCGCCCCGGGGTGTTTCTATAGTATTATAAATAACTCCATTTTGATCTGGCGTATCTGTATTGGCTCCATAGGCTAATTTGCCATCAGCAGTTTTGCTTACTATTGATGCCCCCTGCCGGGATATCAATCCCGAGCGGGTATCGTCAAGGTCTAATTTTTCACCATTGGCGAGCGTTAAAACGGCACGGTTTCGGCCGGGTGTGATCATTGTGTTAATTGATGCAGAGGGAGCGGTTTGATGCTGATCTGTTGTACCCAGCCAAAACCATGTACCGGCGGCAAGAAATATAAGTACAGATGCCGCCGCAACCCAATAGCGGAAATTACTGCGGCGCTTTTTCCCTTCAGCCGATATTTGCGACCGTAGTTTTTCAAGGAGCTGCTGCCTGACTTCGTCGGAAGTGCCCATTCCTGCCGACCATTGTTTAACTGTCAGCTCGAAATCATCACGGTAATTTTCCAGCTGCGCCAATTCTTCAGCGGTGCAATATCCCGACGCGCATTTCTCGAAAAGTACTATAAACTGCTCTTTGGTCATGAGTGTTTTAATATGGTATGTTAAGCTATAATTGGTACAGCGCTCGGCTGTAATGGCTTAATTAAAAGTATAGAGACATTTTTTAATGCCCAACTCACATACAACTCATTTTTTTTAGCAGATTATATTTAATTACCTGTTTTTCAGCACTTAAAAAGAGTATAAATTTTAATTGGTTTTTTTTGTTAAATTAGCATTACCAATTATATGCTTGACAGAAATACCCCCGATGATGAACTATGGGAAGCCATAAAGTTTGGAAGCGTCAGTGCTTTCGAATTGCTGTTCGATCGTTACTGGAAGGCAGTATATACCACGGCTTTTTCTTTTTTAAATGATGCGGAAGCGGCGGCTGAAATTGCCAACGATACCTTTTTAAATATCTGGAGAAAGAAAGATACGCTGGATATTGGCTCATTCAAAAATTACCTGACTACCAGCGCTCGCTATCATACCTATAAAGTACTGAAGGCTAAGAAAAAGATGCGTTTGTCCTATGTGGAAAATTACGACCGACTCCCTGTTTCCGAAATATTGGTACAAAATGAGGGCGAAGAAAAAATCCGATATCTTAACCTCCAGGGAGATATAGAAAATGCTTTACTTGACCTGCCTAAGCGTTGTCGCGAAATTTTCCTTTTAAGTAGGATAGCAAACCTTAGCAATGTCGAGATAGCCGAAAGACTCTCCATATCCAAACGAACGGTAGAAAATCAAATATGTATCGCTCAAAAATATCTACAGCATAACATCAAAAACATTGCACTAACATTGCTGCTTGCAAGTATTTTGAAATAGCTAACGGAACAAATCTATCCAGATAATCCAGATTGGGTAAGCTATTCTTATTGGCTGCAAAATCCGCGCGGGTCAGGATGGTAAACGATTTGGCTTACAGAGATTGATAACTGACCCAGATGGGTGGCCCAATGATGGAATTCTATTTCAGAATTGAATGACGTTAGAGAGGCCGATTCTGACATTAGAAGACAAGTTTCCTAGCAAAATTTAAACAAAAAAAGGTTCAGATTCTCTAAGGTTTATTCGATAAATGCACCTAACCTTTCATTGTTAGTAAGCAGTACTTTTCATTTTAAGCGTATTCTGCCCAATGTTAAATGCATACAATGAAGAGGGAACAAAAGTGAAATGTAAGTCAGCTATTTCTTTAACACCTTCTTTATCTATAGAGGTCACCAACGCATTTTTGAAATCATTTGCATGGCAAAATTGAATCAGGCTACTCAATTCTTGAGGCTTTTCAAAATAACGATTACTCCACTTGATTTCAACACCCCAAAGTGGCTTGAATTTCTTGTCATCCAAAAGAACCAGGTCAACTTCCCCTTCTTTTTTATCTTTCCATCTTGCATAGGTTAAATCTAGATTTTCTCTATGCATCCATTGAGACAATATAGCTGTTTCTACCATATTTCCCATTTCGGCATCCGTTTCAGATATAGGAGAAAATAAAGCCGTTCTTAATGATGGATTAGTCAAGTACACTTTAAAACTTGTTACTCTTTTTAGGCGTTTTGCAGTGATGTCAACTTTATTTAAAACTTTAATTAAAAAAGCAGACTCCAGATATTCCAGATATTTTTTCAATGTATCTTTAGGGATCCCACTTTCCCTGGACATCGTTTCATAAGAAAACTCATTACCAGTGTTGTAAGCGATATATGTAAAAAAACGATTGAGTTCCTGCACATCTTTAATACCATAAAGACTTGGTAAATCTCTTAGAAGCACCTTATCTACGATATCATTTTTAATATATCGTCCCATATCGCTTTGAATCTTTTCCGACAAAACCACTTCGGGATAACCTCCGAAATTCAAGTAATTAATAAACTCACTATTTAAAGCTTTAACATCATGTGTTAATGTATATGGAACTTTATGTGTTCCATATTCAATTTCTCCTTTCAGTACCAAGTGCTCCATATTTTTCAGGTGAATATATTCCTGAAATGTTAATGGAGGCAACATAAAATCAGTAAATCTGCCAGCACCACTTTCCGTGCTGTGCCACTTTAATGCTGCTGCCGCTGAACCTGAAACTATAAATTTGGTACTCGGATAAGAATCGACTAACACCTTTAAATGCCGCTCCCAATCCTTTAAGTACTGTACTTCATCAAAAAATACATAGCAACCATCTAAATTTTGAAGTTTGACTGCATCCTTACCTAAGAAAAGCAAATCCTCTAAACTCAAACTCAAATAAATAGGGTTGTCAATACCAACAAAAAATATTTTCTGCGGATTTACTCCTTCCTGTATTAACTCATCAATAGCATGAAACATCATTACAGTTTTCCCTACCCTTCTTGGGCCCATTAAAACAACCGCTCTACGAACATCTTTTTCCTTCACAAAAGGGAAAAATAAATCAAAATAGAGCCGTTTTTGCATTGCCTTATAAGCAGAATGTACTTCCTTGGAGACCCACCATGGATTTTCATAGTGTAAACGGGCTATAATTTTCTCTGATGGAATAAAGCTAGAAATATCCATAAAAATACTTATTTACGCAAAAATAAGAAAAATAAGCAGATCTAAAACTATCTATTTCTTTAATTTAAGACAAAATAAGAAAATATTAACATTTTAAACTCCCTATTTAAACAACGGAATATCCGCTAAGAAAACCCATTTTCAAAATAATAACGGTATATTTCTAAAAAAGATGTTCATATTAGCTTCATTACCTTTATACATCAACTAAATGAAGACTGAGATAATTGATGTAAATCAGTTCACTGTACATGAATAAAAGGTGATGTCGAATCAGGTTTCCTTGATTCTATCCACCGCCATTTGCTTTGGGAATTTTCACCCGCTTTACCGCCATGGGACGGTATTCTGCTTTTTCCAGCTGACTTTTGATCATTGGCCATTTCGCCCCGACCTCGCTGGCAAAGTCCAGGAATTCGACACCGTCCATTCCGGAGGAGGACACCCTTGCCTTAAGTTAACGCTTCCCACTATCAAGGTGCGTTCGGGACTTTCACCCTATTGTTTGCGCCCATGCCGGGCGCACACGCAAAACGAGGATATATCATGATGATGATACATCCTCGTTAAAATTATAATGTAGATGAACAGCGGTATATTTTTGATGCTAGAACAGCTTATACGAATGCGTATTAGCTGAAAGAGAAAAATCTCTTAAAAATCAGGTAGCAGCCTATCAATAATAATAACATCAACACGTAAATCCAGCTCGCTACAGATTCAATTTTTTTTGTGCTGGTTGTCTGTTTGGCCTCCTTTTTTTCTTCTGCAATTACCTTACCGGATTTAGCCTGATCTATTTGTTCTTTAATATATTGGACCTGGTAAAAACCACTATCATTCCAGTAAGTAAAAATCTGCGTTTCCTTCCCTGCCTTTTTTAAAATCAACTGCTTCGCTTCCATTTGCTTCATAGAGGACTGGGTAGCATTGGCAGTCGTTTTATTTGTTTTCCGAAACAAGCTGCAACTGAAAAAAACAGCAAGCAACCATTAAGTACAAAACCCTCATGGCTTTGGCGTATTGCGAACTGTCCAATCGGCAAAGCAATAAATGCTACGCAGGTGCCTCACCCGTCGATAAACGCCGGTTCCTTCTCTGCTGCCGTTTACATTCGTATTTCTTCGATAGAAAATATGAGCTCATTCTTAAGTTCCGTAACCATTCCACAATGCGCTATTCGTTTTAACAAAGGCCACTTCATCGCTGTAGTGGCCTTTGTTTACAGACATGTGGAGGATGGATTTTTCTTACTTTTGCTTTTCGGTGTAAACGTAGCAGGCATTCAAAAATTCGATCAGCTGTGTATAAAAGAACAACATTTTGGCATTTTCCTCTCCGTCGGCAAA
>CBFGNP010000072.1:0-10903 GCA_965650095.1 uncultured Pedobacter sp.
AGCACCTGTCTGCCTAAATCCACAAGGTCATATTGAAACTCCTCGCTATATTTGAGTTCCACAGCAGCTTTTATCTCCAGGTCCCAGGCCTTTAATAGCTCGGCAGGATCGTAATGAAGTGCTGTTCTTGCCCACCTGGCCTTGTCTTCCAGGGTTGGCCTACCAGTGATGATGGATTCTGGTCCCCCTGAAACCAGGTTGCCCTTGTAAACCGTGTTCCGGAGTATTTCCCAGGCTTGCCGGGCGTTTAGATTTTCCTTTCCATACCGGCGTGTTACATAACCATTAAGCCATTGGCCCACATCAATTGGCGTATCCCTCCAGGTGTTTTCAACCATCAGCGCATACATTACCGGATTTTGCTCTATGCCTTCCGGCGTCAGGCCAATGCCGAGCATTTTGCCAGACTGCTTGTTGTGAAGGGCTTCAGCAGGATCTTTCGCAACGTTGTCCATACGCCCGTACAGACTGATATTGCCACCAAAATTATGCAGCATGCACCAGATCCATGGTTTTCCATAATAACCTTCTGTACGGCTCCATACCGGATTATTTTCACTGAACAGATCCAGTATAATCATTTTATCGTTTGGCACAGCATTAAGCAATGCCTTGATCTGAGTGGGTTTCCAGAAATTGGAGAGATAATGAAACATCCAGCCCTGCATGATCCAAACGGCTTCCGGATCGGCACTTGCCATGGATTCGTAGGTTCTCCGGCTCATATCATTAAGAAATAAGGAATCGGCTGATGGGGGGATCATTTCTATAAAGGTATCTGCCGAATAAAGGTGATCCGTACCAAAGGTTTTGGTCTGCTCGGCGATAAACCGCTTTCCTATCTCCTTAAACAAGGGATCATTCGGATCCAGCACACTGGTTTTAGGAAAGCCCTGCCAGTCTACCGTATTGATCTTCGCTTTAGGAAATTTGTCGCGCAGTCCCGGAGGTACATGACCAGTAAATGCTGGCAATACCGGCTTCATCCCAAGCGAGCGCTGCCTTTCCAATATCTTCTTTTGCAATTCTTCATGAGCGTCTATCAAGTGTTGAGGCAAAGGGCCGCCCCAGTTATCCAACACCCCCATCCAGTTAAAGGCAGAATAAGCCGGACCACTGAAAAAGTTCTGAAGGTCCTTATCAGAAAAACCCATATCGCGATACACCTTTTGCCATACTGAATTCTGTCCAAGCACAGCCAGGGGCATATTAATTCCATTCAGCGCCATCCAGTCTATTTCCTGTTCCCAGCGTTCCCAATCCCACCATACCATGGTGTAATTGAAGGTGCAATAATTAAGGTAATAACGATAGGAATAAGGCGAAGTTTTCCTGATTTTCTGTTTCACTTCCGGGATTTTGGCAGGAAGATCAGGATGTGGGCTGTTCCATGAGATCTCGCTGTTGCAGTAAGTTTTCAGATAGTAATTTAAAGCAGATCCAATGCTTACGCCATTTGATCCGCGCAACACAATCTTACCGTCTTTGCTCTCAATCTCAAAAAGATCCCGACCATCTTCCTTGGGCAGGTCCTCTACCTTAAATGCATTTTTCTTGCCTTGAACCACCCTGGCTACAAAGGCCTCCGCCGCATCGGTATTGAGCTGGGCAGTACACTTTTCTGCTTCAAACAGCAACAAAAAAAACATTAAGAAACCCACAGCTACTAATCTGTAAATCTGATTCATACGCGTTATTAATTTTATGAACTGGTACACACTGGTACATTACTTTCACAATATTATTTATTATATTTTATATATCAAAAAAAAAGTACTTATTTTGATCAGATTATTTAATTTCCTGAAAATTGAGCGAGTCACCTTCCTACAATTCAATAATTACCATAGACAGTAATTCACCCCTTCCTCTATATAAACAAATAGTCACATGCATCAAGCAGGCGATATCAGACCAGGTGCTGCAGAAGGGGGACATTATTCCTTCTGTCAACCATATCGCTTCAGAATTTTCTATAGCCAGGGGCTCCATATTTAAAGCGTATAACGACCTGCGTACGGCAGGTGTCATAGATTCTGTACCCGGGAAAGGATACTTTGTAACCAACACCAATGTCAGGTCAGCGCGTAATATTTTCCTTTTGCTAAGTACCTTTAATCCCTACCGGGAGATCCTGTACAATGCATTTATGAAAACGATAAAGAACCATGCAAAGGTTGACATCTATTTTCATCACCATAACATCAATGTGTTTGAAACGCTGATCCAAAGTCATGCAGGGCACTACAATACTTTTGTGATCATGCCTGAGATACACAAACAGACCGCTAACATTTTAAAGCAGCTGGATCAAAAAAGACTTTACATCCTCGATTCAGGGCTGGAAGAGTTCGGAAAGAAATATCCGAGTGTGTGCCAGAACTATAAAAATGATATTTATAACTTCTTTACTACACACCTCGAAAGATTGAAGAAATACGAAAGGGTCATCTTGTTGTTTCCAGACAACATCAGGACTTACGGAGTAATCACAGGTTTTACCAACTTCTTTGAAGACCACCAGATGAAGTTTGAGGTGATCAGAAACACGGAGAGTTTTAAATGCCGCAAGCATGATCTCTGTCTGGTGATTGATGATAATGATCTGGTCAGATTAATTCATGCCACCAAAACTAATGACTGGGTGCTCGGAAAAGACATCGGCATCATCTCTTATAATGAAACCCCGCTTAAAAGTGTAATCGCTGATGGCATCACCACCATCACCACAGATTTTGAAGGGATGGGCACCACGATCGCAGAAATGATATTGAATGCAAAACGAAAGCACCTGGAAAATCCATTTATTATGATGGAGAGAAATTCGTTTTGATGGATGTGATATGATTCCGGTATCCGGTTAAACTCATACCTTTTTGCTTCTTAAAGAACTTGTTCAGGTGACTGCCATCGGCAAAGCCGAATTCATCAGCCAGTTCATTGATCCGCAGGTCGCTGAACTTTAACCGCCATTCGATCAGCCGGGTCCTGTAGCTGCTAATGAACTGCTGAATGGTTTCACCGCACTGCTTTTTGAAGTACACCCCCAGATAAGCCTGTGAAATCCCAAAAGCCTGACTTATGGCAGCCGCAGTCAGCTGATCTGGCACAAAAATATGGCGTTCGATGTGGTTGATGATCTGGAGGATGCGCTTGTCTGTATTGGTACGGACATTGTCAGGCCGTATCTTTGAAATGTTCCTTGCCGCGATAACAATCAGCGCGTTCACCAGGTTCATGTCCAGATCCTGTTGGTAAACACCCCCAAGCTTCATTCCGAACAGCAGCGATTCGACAATCATTTCAACCAGGCGGCTGTCGTCTTTGCAGCGCATTACGCAACCCGACAGATGGGTGGCATAGAAGAGGAGACATTCCAGATGGTGAATACTTTTCCAGGGGTAGCTGCGAATGTAACTGTCGCTAATCCGGATCAGCAGAAATTCTGTTACCTCGGCTATCTCGAAAGTATGGCGGTCGTTGGGTGTGAGCAATAACAGGTTCCCATCACGATAGGCCATGCGGTTACCGTTGATGCAGACGGTGCCTTTACCAGAAATGAGATAAACCATTTCAAAGAAACTATACTGCCGGTCACCCAGTGGGCAGTGATCGGTTTTGAGGTATTCCAGCTCTATCTGCTGATGCATATTTTGTTTGACCATAATACAAACATACCTTTTTATCATAGAAATGAACCGAATAAATAGATGTTTTTCGGTCTACTTTTGTTGAAAATGACCTCAAAATAAAAACTATGTTTAAAGACAAAAAGAATATACTGACGCTGGCCGCCGTTTGCCTCTCCTCACTGATGTTCGGGTTGGAAATTTCGAGTGTACCGGTAATGCTGCCCACGCTCGAAAAATTATTAAAAGGCAATTTCAGTGATGTGCAATGGATCATGAATGCCTATACGATTGCCTGCACCACGGTACTGATGGCTTCCGGTACGCTTGCTGACCGATATGGCCGTAAACTTGTTTTCGTAGCCGGGCTTGTGCTTTTTGGGATAACTTCCCTGCTTTGCGGGTTGGCTACAACCATGCCGCTGCTCATCGCCGGGCGCTTTTTACAGGGGCTTGGCGGAGGGATCATGCTGATCTGCCAGATCGCCATTCTTTCTCATCAGTTCCAGGACGGGCGCGAACGCAGCCTGGCCTTTGCCGCCTGGGGCATTATTTTTGGAATAGGGCTGGGATTCGGACCGCTGATTGGTGGGCTGATCCTTACATTTTTAAGCTGGAAATGGGTTTTCCTGGTGCATGTTCCGCTCAGCCTGATTACGCTGGGACTGGCATGGGCCGGGGTGCGGGAATCACGGTCGGCCGAAATACAGCGACTGGATACCCTGGGCATGGTCAGCCTTTCCATAGCAGTTTTCGGGCTGATCTATTACATTACCCGGGGACCCCTAATGGGTTTTACAAGTACCAGGTCCCTACTGATCCTGGCTGCATCTGCATTTTGTTTTCTCCTCTGTTTATATGCAGAAAAGTCAAGCGTCCTGCCTATGTTTGATTTTACTGTATTCAGGATACTGGACTTTTCAGGCGCCATCATCGGCGCTATTGGCATGAACTTTTGTTTTTGGCCCTTTATGATCTACCTCCCTATCTATTTTCAGGGAGTTTTGGGATATAGCAGCCTTATGGCCGGCACGGTACTCCTGGCCTATACTTTGCCCACATTAGTGGTTCCACCAATGGCCGAGCGGCTCCTGTTGCGATACCGCCCAGGTATCGTCATCCCATTAGGACTTTTTACCATCGGGCTGGGTTTTATACTAATGTGGTTTGGCATCCGTGCAGCACATCTGGGGGACTGGACAATGATGCCGGGCATGCTGTTGTCTGGCATCGGACTGGGCTTGTCTAATACTACCGTTACGAATACCACCACAGGCGCTGTGCGTGCAGACCGTGCGGGTATGGCTTCAGGGATAGACATGAGCGCAAGACTAATCACCCTGGCGATCAATATCGCTTTAATGGGATTTTTGTTAAGTAAAGGCGTGCTCATTCATTTAAAGATTGCATTTGCCGGAACTTTTGATAACCTTCAGCTCCATTCAGCGGCCGAAAAAATCGCGGCAGGTAATTTTGCAGGCCTGCTGGAAAAAATCCCCGCGATTACAACTTTAGATCCGGCTGGTGATATTACACATAACGCATTGGCCGGCGGCTTTCAACTGCTGACTTTATTTAGCGGAATTGGGGTGATTTTCCTGTCATTGCTTAGTTTCCTTATATTTAAGCCGCGATCATAGAATGAGAAATGATATTTTTGCAATGCCCCCAAACGATATTTATCCATATGAAAAGCCATTCCTTTCATGCAACTATACAAATAATAGGAATTAATCCATACGTCGAGGTCCCCGAAGCTATTTTAAACGAAATTTTTATTCAGGCAGGTAAAAATAAAGGACATATTCCAGTTGCCGGAACGGTAAACAAGCTATCGTATCAACAAACCTTACTCAGGTACAGTGGTCTCTGGCGACTTTATATTAATACATTAATGCTCAAAGACTCCCCGAAACGTATTGGAGAAACCATTGAAGTTACTATTGAATATGACCCTTCGGATAGAACGACAAAACCACATCCTAAGCTAATAGAGGCATTAAAAAATAATTCAGAAGCAAAGTCTAAGTTTGAGAATCTAAGCCCTTCCATGCAAAAAGAAATAGTGAGATACATTGCGTCTTTAAAAACAGAGGAAAGTCGAAATCGAAATATTGAGAGAGCTATTAATTTTTTGTTAGGTAAAAGTTCGTTTATAGGAAAAAAGACGCTTTAATTCATACAAATCTACTATCATATACCATTTTTTAGAGAATGTAAACATACCATCAGATGAATGCAGAGATATCAACCTTATTCCAATCCGATTTTTACCGAATACTTGATTTTAAGTGCCGTTGTGTGGAATGTGTTACTTCGAAACCTGAATATGTGGATACTTTCTCCATCAGTTTTGTAAGAAAGGGAAATTTTCTGTTTAATGTTTTCAAGAATTCTTTTGACGCTCATACCGGCCGGGTCCTACTCACCAAGCCCGGATATGAACATACGGTAACCCACACCCATGATGTCCCGGATGAATGTACCATCATCGAATTCAAAAAGGAGTTTTATGAGAAAATCAGCGAACATTATCGGGATCACCATTTCTTCAATGATCATGACATCCATTCGCTCCAGATCAATACTTCATCCGATACCGAATTCCTGCATTATTACCTGATGTCCCAATTGTTGACCAATCGGGTCAATAAACTGGATATGGACCTGATTGTTATGGAAATCGTCGAGAAGACACTGAACTTCGTGACTTCTACTGAACAGATAAGTCTTTCATCACGCATGAAAAAAAATCACCTCATCACTGTAGAGAGGGCAAAAGATTATATGATGTGTCATTTCGCGGAAGATATTTCTTTAACGGACATCGCCGACGCATGCTTTGTGAGTCTCTTTCATTTTAGCCGGATTTTCAAAACATTTACGGGTAACTCTCCGCATGCTTTTTTATTGTCGTTTAGACTTAAAAATGCAGAGGTCCTACTCAAGGTTTCATCACGTCCTGTTACGGATATTGCTTTCCTTTCTGGGTTCAATAGCCTTGAACATTTTTCCACAACATTTGCCGAACGCTTCGGCCATTCACCGGTAAAATATAGAAGCCAGGCCCAGACCTATGGACAATAAGATTGTCAAAAGAGCAAGATATCTAAAGTCTTTACTTCACAGAGCAGCTACCTTTGGCTAACAATAAATTAAAAATAATGAAGAAAGAATTGTTAGATACGTTGCACAGAGCGAAAGATTATACGCTTGCGGTGGCAGAGGCTATGCCGGAAAATGATTATACATTTAAACCCGAGGGGGCAGGTTGTAATTTTGCTGAATTATTAAACCATATCGGTTATGGCATACAATGGTGGCAAACCAATTATCTGCTTGGAAAAGAAACGGAATGGCAACCTCTGGAATTAACTGGTAAAAAAAAGAATGTGCTGGATTACCTTGCCAAAGTGTTTCGAGATCTGGAAGACACCTGTCAGCGTCTTCCTCTGAATAATGACATAGAGCAAATGGGATTTCATGCCACGTTGGATCATGTAACTCACCATCGCGGACAAGCCACTATTTACCTGAGGTGCCAGGGTACAACACCACCAGAATACATCTATTAATTTAACATCAAATTTAAATGTCAGCATACTATATAATCAGCTATGACGTCGTAGATCAACAGGGTTACGAGTTATATGCAGGCGAAGTCGCAAAATTACTCCCAAACTATGGTGCATCGGTCCTTTTTTCCGACAACCAGGCGGTTACAGTAGAAGGTACGCATAGTCAGGTCAATGCTATCGTTGTTTTTCCTTCCAAAGCACTTGCATTGGAGTGTTACCACTCGACAGAATATCAGGAAATCAAAGAAATTCGTCTGCGTTCTGTAGAAAACAGCCGCTTTGTATTGGCCGGGTGAGCTGACCCTGGCTGCAATTTGCCTTTCCTCACTGATGTTTGGGTCGAAAATTTCGAGCGTGCCGGTAATACTGCCCACGCTCGAAAATTACTAAATGGCAATTTCAGTCTCTGATCAGGTGAATGCAGATATATCCTTATTTAACAATGATTCGCAACTTTTGAGAAATATTACTTGATGAATTTCCCAACTGCAGGATAAACTCCCCTGCCTCAAGGTTCCAATCTTTTTTATGTTCATCATAGAAGGCGAAATCTGTAACTTTTAAATTTATTTCAATACTTTTTGTTTCACCAGGCTGCAGGAATATCTTTTTAAAGGCTTTCAGCTCTTTGACCGGGCGTGCGACACTGCATACAGTATCCTGTATATACAACTGAGCAACTTCTGCACCATATTTCATGCCGGTATTCTTAACAGTGAATCTGATCTTGATCACATCGTCTTTGGTAAATATCGATTTTTCTGTAGAAAGCGTTCCAAACTCAAAATTGGTGTAAGAAAGTCCATATCCGAAGGAATACTGCGGCGTTATTTTTTTGGTATCAAACCAGCGGTACCCAACCAGGATATCTTCCTTATAATATTGCTTAACACTATCTCCGGGATAGGAAATTTTGCCGTAAAAATGTGCGCCATTATCTTCCAGCTTTTTCGGGAAAGAGAATGGGAGCTTACCTGAAGGATTGACTTCACCCGAAATAACATCAGCTAATGCATTTCCAGCTTCAGAGCCCAGATACCATCCTTGCATAATAGCGGGTATTTTATTGATCCAAGGCATGGCCACTGCATTGCCGCTAAGCAGCACTACAGCCATATTTTTATTTACTTTCAATAACTCATCAATCAATTTATCCTGGCCAAAAGGAAGGTTTAATGAACTGCGATCAGCCCCTTCACAATCCTGTAAGTGGTTTTTGTTGAGGCCGCCGATAAAAAAAACTACATCGGCATGTTTTGCCACGTCGATAGCAGCAGCTGCAAGGGAGTCGGCATCTAACTTTGAGGGTTCTTCGCGCCCATATACCGAAGGGCCTGAAGCATAGCCAAGACTATAAACAATATGTTCCTTCCCATACCTGGCAATCAGCCCTTCTAATGGTGAGCTTTCATAAGCTGCTTTAAGTGATGAAGACCCACCACCGATCACCAAACTCCGATCAGCATTTTCACCGATAACAGCGATTTTTTTGTATTTTCCGATTGGAACAGGAAAAAACTTCTTTTCATTTTTTAAAAGTACAATTCCCTCCTGAGCAATACTGCGGGCTGCCTTACTGTGTTCAGGAGATACGAAACGGCCAAATGGCCGGTCGGCACTCATGGTGGTCCTGAAAATTAAACGTAGAATGCGACGGGCTTTATCATTAAGCAGTGCCATATCATACTTTCCCTCTTTAATACCTTTGAGGAATGGATTGGCCAGATAGTACGCTGAGTAAGGAAACTTCCCTTTGGTTGTTAAACCGTCGGTATACGTACCCATTTCCAGATCCAACCCATTATTAACAGCCTGATCGGTATTATGCACACCACCCCAGTCGCTAATTACAATCCCGTCGAATTTCCAGTCATTTTTTAATATTTTGTTCAAAAGGAGATCGTTATGACAACAATGCTCACCTCTAAACTGATTGTAGGCACCCATAACCGACCATACTTTTGCCTCTTGTACTGCTGCCTTAAAGGCAGGGAGATAAATTTCGTATAGAGCACGGTCGCTGAGATCGACATCGATATGTCCACGCCACTCTTCCTGATTGTTCAGTGCAAAATGTTTGACACATGCAGCAACGCCCGATGATTGAACGCCTTGGATGTAGGGCACAACCATTCGGGAACTGAGGTATGGATCTTCTCCCATATATTCAAAGTTCCGTCCGTTCAAAGGCGTTCTATAAATATTTACTCCGGGGCCCAACAACACCGTTTTATTGCGGTAGCGCGCTTCTTCCCCAATTGATTTTCCGTACAACAGTGATAATTCGGGATTAAAAGTCGCAGAGAGACAGGTAAGTGCCGGAAACGCCGTGCAAGAATCGTTTGTCCAGCTGGCCCCACCCCACTCATCCCATAAAACCTCTTCACGAATCCCATGTGGGCCGTCATCAGTCCAAACTTCAGGAATTCCCAAGCGAGGTACACCTTTTGAACTAAATTTGGACTGGGCATAGCAGAGAGATACTTTTTCTTCTGTAGTCATCGCTACAAGTGCACTTTCAACCCGCTCTTCGATGGGCTTCCTCACATCAAGGTAAACCGGCTGCTTCTGTTGTCCATTAACTGTTAACATGGCCCCTATTGCCCCTATTGTTATAAATATTGACTTCATTAATGTTGTATTCTTTTCAGGTTAGTTTTTTTGGTTTTCTGTTGATCAGGCCTTTCACAGTTTTACAACGGTTTTATCTCCATTGTACTGCAGGGTTTTTGGTTGACTGATAGTTTTACCAATGGTGACCACCCGAAAAATCCGTTTGGTTAACATTCCTTCGTAACTACCTTGGCGTTTGCCGATCGTAAGGGTACCGTTGGCATTGTTGAACTCAAAATTTATGTTGGAGAAAGCACCCTTTTCATAGTTATAGTTGTTACCCTCATCTTCATATAAACTGAACTCGCCATTCTTACCGAGGTAAACGCGGATCTCCATATCATCGGCTTTCTTTTCGGAAGTAAATTGCATCACATCGCCAACGGGCAGAATGGTACCTGCGGGCACAAAAAGCGGAATTCGGTCAAGTGGCGCTTCCACGCTTAACTTTTGCCCACCTTCAATCTTTTTGCCTGTATAGAAATCGTACCACCTGTTTCCTTTCGGGAAATAAACCTGGCGGCTGCGAGCCTTATACTTGTAAACCGGGCAAGCCATTAGTCCGGAACCCAAAAGGAACTGATCACTAATCTCGTAGGTCTGTTTATCGGCCGTATAATCCATTGCCATCGACCTCATTAGGGTATAATCCTTATGATAAGCCATCCCCGCCAATGAATAGATATACGGCATCAGGCGATAACGTAGTTCATCGTAATAAACAAGACTCTTGTAAACCGGATGGCCTTCAGGTGCCAGGTTATAGATTTCGCGGTAAGGAAACTGGCCATGACTGCGGAACAGGGGACAAAATGCACCAAACTGGAACCAGCGCAGATTCAGTTCCCGCCATTCTTTGAGATCTTCATTTTCTCTGCCGGTCTCGTCAAAAAGAACCTGGCTATTTCCATAACGTTCCTCCACGCAGAAGCCTCCGATATCCATTGTCCAGAACGGGATGCCCGACATGGCGAAATTAAGTCCTGCCGGAATCTGTGCTTTAAGGTCTTCCCACCTGGACGCGATATTGGCACGGCGACCCCAAGCAAAACTGCGCCGCTATCGCCTTGCTGGTGTACCTTG
>CBFGNP010000073.1:0-10823 GCA_965650095.1 uncultured Pedobacter sp.
TAGTTTATAATTATTTTTTTCGCTTGTATATGTTTTGTAAAAGTGAATCAATCCTCTAATTTTCCCATCACTAATTAATTTAAAAATATCAGTTATTGAAGAAATTGAAAATAATTTTGATACCGAGGAGCAGTCTTCCAGTGGAGGTATTGGTTTGAATAATTTGAAAAAACGATTAGAATTGGTTTATTTGAACAAACATGAATTAGAAATAGCTACCCATGCAGCTATTTATAAAATTAGCTTGAAACTTACTTTATGAGTACGAGATACATGATAGTGGATGACGAATCGATTGCTCACGAGATCATCAAAAAATATTGCTCGCTATTGCCCAATATGCAATTGATGCAAGACTGTTACGACGCCATTGAAGCCATCGAGTACCTCAATAATAATGCAGTAGATTTAATTTTTCTTGACCTGAATATGCCGAAATTGCAAGGCTTCGATTTTTTAAAAACACTGCCCAATCTGCCAAAGGTAATTGTAACCACTGCCTACAAAGAACATGCTTTAGAAGGTTATGAGTTAAACATTGTTGATTACCTGCTCAAACCATTTTCGTTCGAACGTTTTTTGAAGGCTGTTAACAAGGCACGGGCCGATACTCCCAAAACACTATCCAACACTCAAAATGCTGTCAGCGATGCAAAACAGGAAAGAATTTTTCTCCGTTCAGATAATAAACACATACAAATTATAATTGATGATATCTTGTTTATAGAATCTTCGGGCAACTATGTTAAAATTGTGCTCAAAGAAGAAATCATTACTACGCGTGGAAAACTAGCTTACATCTCGGAACTTATGCCTATTGATAGTTTTGTTCAGGTACACAGATCTTTTATGGTGGTTCCAAAACACATCAAGAGTATAGAGGGAAATCAGCTATTTATTGATAACTATACAGTACCCATTGGAAAACTCTTTAAAATACAGGTAGATATTCTTTTAAAAAAATAAGGCTTAAGCCTTGGTTTTAATGATGCCCATCCGGTATAGGTCCAATGCTTGTTGTAAAATACTTTCAATTGTACGTATGGGTAAATCTATATGGGGATTAATTCTGAAAATCTTCATTCGAGAGCGCTCGCCTTTTTCCAATTCGGGGTGGTCAAGAAATTTCCCTTCTACCAAAAGCAGGTAAGGTTCGTCCGTTTTTTTATCTGTCCACAAATAGCAAAGCATTTTTTTCCTATAACAGAAGCAGGGCATACCCCACTTCTGCGTTTCAAAAATATTTGTATCCTGATTAAGAATAATATTGCGTAATGCAAGTAAACAACCCTTATGTGGCTCCTCTTTATCCAGATAAAAGTTATGAAGTTGATCCATCATCTTTCTCTATTTTACTGCAATCAAAAAATCTATCTCTGCTACTGTTGGGTTTTGTGCTTTCTCACCAAACACTTCAAAGTCGGCAGTGAATACCCTTTCCAAATTCATTTGCCAAATTTCCAACCATTTATTGATAATCAACCCTTTCATTAAATCTCCCTTAGCAGATAGTTTTATATAGTTTCCACCGTTAAACGATCTGCCCACCATTCCCTCAGGTACAGTTTCTAAGTTAGCTACTTTGCAACCCAATATGGTAGTACAAGGCTTTGTATGGTCACTTTCGTAATCTGTATATATCGAATATACGGTGTTGTCAATTTTGTTTGGAATTGCCTCCAAAATTTTGTCATTCATAAATCTGCGCCACAAATCTGCAATATCTTTTCCAGCCTGGTTGTTTTCATTCGTTGTTCTTACCGAAATGCCGATTATTTTAAAAGGCTCAATGTCTATTCTGTCCATTTTTAAACTATATTTTGTTAAGCCACGAAATTAAAAATGGATAGAGACAACCCTATGTCAGGGGTTGCAAAGAATATTTTTCTTTACAGATTTCAAAATATTCTTGCAAGGTCATTTGATGTGGTTCAAACTTTTCGTTAAGTATCGTAAAATTTTGAATTCTATCTAAGCGAAAAGACCTGAAATCTTTTCTTAACAGGCAAAAAGCAATGAGTAACCAATTTTCTTGTGTGCTGTAAACAGCAAAAGGTTCAATGGTTCTTTCAGTTGTTTGGCAAGTATCAGACGAATTATATCTTATTTTGATCAGGTTAAAATTTGTCAAAGCCAGTTGGATTGCTGACAAATAATCGCTTGTTCGGTTGTTGCCTGAGTTTTGCCTGAATACGATTCGGTTGGAAAGCCAGTTTACTTTGTCTTTGGTGTTGTTGCGTAAAACAGATTTTATTTTGTTAATTGCTTCTGAATATTCTTTTACAAAAGAAGCGTCTTTATTTTTTAGGATCAGTTGTTCAGCCGTAATCAATGCGTTGGCTTCGCTTTCGGTAAACATTACTGGCGGAATTCGATAACCTTCCATTAAGGTGTAGCCTTTACCCTCGTCTGTTAAAATAGGAACGCCAGCATGCTGCAATGCTTTGATGTCTCGATAAATTGTCCTGACACTTACCGAAAATTTGTTGGCCAATTCCGAAGCTGTCAAAAGTCGTTTCGTTTGCAATTGGATCAGAATTGCAGTCAGCCTTGAAAGTCGTTTAGTGTCATTCTCTATCATTGTTTGATAATTAAATCTCTTCCATCATAAACTTTATCAGATTCAAATTTACATAATAAATGCGCTAATAATTTATAGGAAAACGCAAACAACAGTCTCTCAAAGCCAGAAAATCCAAGTTTTGTCTAGTATCAAATTAGATTCACACTATAAAAATGAATAGAAACTGAGGTTTTATAAACAGACATTAGACAAATTGCCCCACATCAAATAGTTAATGTAGAACCCAAAAATGCCGGCTACCAGATCCGCAGCGATCGAAAAGAAATGGGCGCCCATAACGGCGCCCATAGCATTTTATGCATCACAGGCCTTTACACAGCCGTAATGGAGACGTAGATGAAGGCTAAGCCTGAGGTTCCGTACTGTATCCTGATATGGCAGCTAAAGGGAGCTGTCTGGCTAAAGTTACTGATGGAATAAGTCGGGGCCGGGATATCCGAAGTAGTTTTATATGCCTGCTGATTTGTCGAGTTCGAGATATCGAAGCTGGTCACGGCCTGGCCACCAGCAGTGATGTTTACTCCCGGTGAGCCTTCTGTTGACATTGCGTTGGCCCAGTAATTTTTTGCCGTGTCACCGCTGGTCAACTGATCGATAAAAGCAAAGGAGCCGCCCGCAATTTGCACCGATCCGTAGGGTGCAACGCCAATGGCTGTCCCTTGATGGACCTGGTAACTGCTTGCTGCAAGATAAGACAGGCTTGTTGTCACATCAAGGGCCACGTTGGTGAAATTCTCGATTATGATCAGGCTTGACGCTGCCTGTGGCACTGAATCTTCATTTTCCCCTACTGCAAGCAGTCCCTGGTACTCGGTGGCCAGCGCCCAGCCATTGATGCCGGTAAAGAATGCATCCCCACTCGCGCCGCTTGCCCACACCAGATTCATCAACTGTTCACTCAGGTTTACCCCGGTATAGCCGTTCTGGGTGCCGTCAGCATTATTGATGTACAGGGTCGGACCGTTCCACCCTGCATGAAGTGGTGGGTTTACATAGTTACAATGCATGGTCGCATTGATCTTGAAGTCCGGGTTGGCTGGCAACAACGCTTTCAGCACGCCCTGGCTATAAATCACAAGCATTTGATCGGTATCCATGGCAGCCATGGTCGAGGGCCAGAAAAGCGAGGACATGCCACCATAACCGCGGCACATCTCGAAGACCGCCTGCAGTTTATAAGCATCGCCCAGGATCAACGCCTCAATCCTTCCCAGTGCATTGCCCAGTTCCTCGAACTCATCAAGCAGCCCCTGCTGGAGCTCTGCTACAGTCATTTCATAGTTGTAGATGTTCTGCTCATAAGTATGCAGCTTGGTCATATCGGCTTGGGTATTACTGGTCAGGTAGCTCTGGCCGCTGGTAAAGCCTGCGGCTATGACGTTGGCAAAACAGGGAAGCACGTTTTTGACCACAAAGCCTGCACCCTTTATTTCGCCCATCCCGGCGCCGGCCAGGTTCATGCCCGTATAAAGAATGCCTTCTACAAGGTCCCATATCCAGCTTTTACTCTTTTTGCGTGGCGGCACTTTCGTATTTATTGGATCGGTAAAAGCGCAATTGGTAACCAGTTCTGCCAGCATCATATCCTGGGCCTGACTAAGGGAAAGGTACAGCGTTGTTGCCTGCTGAAAAAGCAGTTGTACAGAGATCACGGCCGTAATTTCCTTCTGCAGCTGCATGGCAACATCCTGTAGTATCGGGATGTCGGCCGCTGTCATTTCGAAATTTTTCGGTTTTATCTTACCCGTCACAAGTCCAACAGCGATCATATTGATTTCGGTCTGGTAACTGCTCATTGGTGCCGTTAGGTTCTGGTATTGGGGCCTAATGCCGCCGGGGAGCCCCAGCTCACTACATAGATAATCATAGGCTTTCTGCTCATCCTGCGTTCCGGTACTGAAAGCTACAGCGGGCTGTTGAAGTACAACCTGTAACGCCCTACCCGGAGAAAAATCCCAGACCTGGCCCGGGCTTACCGCACCTGACTGTATGGAAGTGGTCGTGATACTATAGGATAAAGCCGGTGGCGATGAAGGCGCAGGGACAGTAAGCGCTTTGCCATTACACTGGTTAATGATCAGCCCTTGGTTGGTTACCGTCCACAGCTGGAACGACTGGGCACCCGGCTGTCGCCGGTAGACTACGATATTATCCGTAAATACCGGGCTTTCGGTTGTGCCCCCGGTGCCAAGCTCCAGGGACAGCACAAGTTCATCATTAACGTTGCTGACCAGATAGCCGGGGAACTCATAAGTCCACATCGAGTAAGTACTGTTATCCGGTATGGACTGGCCACTGACCTGGACGACACCGGACTCCGCCTTCTCTGCGAGCGTGAGGTAAAGGCCATTGTTTCCGGCATATGCCCAGTTGCCAATTGTAGTAGATTCCCCAAAAGGCATTGCCTGTGAACTGATATACCATAGTTCGTTCGCCGTATAAGTTTGCGATTGCGATGGCATGTCCTGCAGGGCCGCATTGTTCAGTATCTGGCTGCAACCAACACTTTCAATCGTTCCCGCGATGATTTTTTCCGCTTTGCCGTTTACCATAACCGTATTAAACTGCGAATAGCCGGTAAACCATCTTTGGTTTGTATTGTCCGCATCGATCAGGGCAACACCAATGCCTTTGTTCTGGCCCAGGGCGGTGAGCGCCAAATTGGGGTTGGTTGCACTCACGATAAAACCATCAATCGTCTTGCGCCAGAGCTGGTATATCGCTGCCTGGCCCGTGGGCGTTGTCAGCCCTCCCACAGGAGCTGCAAGGGTAATATTTCCGTCTGTGGTCACACTCAATAGCGCACTTAAAGGCCCGCTTAGCCCATAAGCTGAATTTCCGATCGTAAACCAGAGCCCCTGTGGCTGATAGGGCATCGGAACCCAGGTCTCGTTTCTCGCAGTAATGAATCCGTATGTAATAAGATTAGCACCTGCGGAGGCATTGCCTCCGTTCTGTACATTAAGATAAAAGTTATTCCCTGATGTTCCGTTGGCGAGCATACCGTTGGACATCAGGTACCACTGCTGGTTGAAACCAGTGTCTCCCACGGCCTGAATCGTAACGTTGTGGCCGTTATCGGTCTCCGAAAGGCACATGGAAAGATCAAGGCCGCTTACAATGGTACCGTTAGGTGTCATCTTCCATAACTGTGCGGCAGCGCCGGCCAGTATGGGTTCAATCACCACAGCGGTGCCTGCTCCTCCTGTACTCTTCGAAACTGTCATTACATACTCCGAACGGTCATTTGCATTGTTGGGCATCTCTGTTTTCAGGTAGAACCAATCTCCGTTGAGGATAGGTGCTGCAGCGCTTAAGCTCCAGTATTCGTTATTGCCATTGGTCTGCGGATAGGTGATGACTGTAGTTCCCGGAGCAGGTGTCCCGCCACCATCTACATTGAGGTAAACATTGCCACTGCTAAGGCAGGCGTAAATTTGCCCTCCATCCAGATACCAGGTTTGCTCAACGCTTGGCGTCTGGGTGCTGCTGTCAAATGCCTGCAAGGTCACCTGGCCACTACCAGAACTGTTTGCCGTGAGTATGGAACCGCTGCCGTTGGCCGGGCTAATCGTCCCGTTTCCGTTGATCGTCCAGATCTGACTGTTGTTGCCTGGCTCGAACTGGTCAATCACCACACCGCTATTGTTGGCCAGCACATAAGGGTTGGCCTGCCCGTTTCCCCATCCACTTAATACTGTCTGGATGTAAAAGTTGAGCCCGGCCGCCACCTGGGGAGTAACCGGGATCAGATACCAGATTTCATTGTCCTGAAAAGCGTATGGGGCCGTACTCTGTTTGGAAGCACAATAGGTGATCACGCTGGTTCCTGCAGTTGTATTAGCAGCTGTAAGGTTAAGGTAAACCGTGCCGATACTCATCTGGACGTAAAACTGTCCATCCTCAAGCGTCCATTTCTGTGCATTGGTAAGCGTGCCACTGATCGGCTCAAGGGTAACCGCTTCAGTGCTGGTTAGGCTTGTACTGTTTGCGGTCATCACCAAGGAGGTATCAGCCACAAGGTTTATGCTCTGGTTATCTTGGAGCTGCCAGATCTGGGCCGGGTTGCCAGGGCTCCAGCGCTGTATAACTAGCCCCTTGGAGGTTGCGGTTACAACGTTCTTCGGCAGGTTATTCAAAGGACTGGCACCGTCTACGGCGGTCTGGATGTAAAACTGGTTGCCAGGCAGAAAACTCGGCGTGGCCGAGCTTTGGTTGTTGTTGTTTGTTTCGGACATGTTTTCGGGATTGGAGAATGATTTATAAAAATAAGCACGGCACAGACATATCGCAATAATAATACATGCAACCATTTTAGCCATTTTCCCAAAACTGCACCGCTGTTATCTGTTCACTGCCGCAGTTGGAGATTTTGACAAGTAAATTCAGGACGGCTCACACCTTTGGACATTCCTGCGGCCTTTCTGGCAGGGACCATACTTAACACGATCTTCGAATTAGATAATAGCATAGAGGCTGTAGAGTTTAGAGCAATCAAAAACGAGTGCAGTGAGAAATCTCAATTATTGAATCTAAACTATCCGAACTCAACACAAACAATAAGACCATCCTGAATATCAGACCAATTGCCGAGCGCGCTATTAAAAACCTAACGGATCTTGATTTATTTCATGAAAATTCCAGCGTTGAAGGGAAAAGATGCCTAGTTAGCTGCCTTTTTCCTGAAAAAATGGATGCGATGGAGATCGATATCGAACACTTTTGGCCAACGAAAGGATCAAGGCTTTTAGAGCAACATCGAGAGGCGTCAGGGATATTAAGTCTTTCTTATTCAGATTATCGAAAATATATGCCTAAAGAATCCCCTAACTTTTCCACTTGACCCCTATCTGCATGATAAACAAGAAATTAGATAGCAAGAAAAAGGGGCAAAAGATTATTAAAAATCTCTTGCCCCGTTACGGGTCAGTGACGGTGCGTAATTCGAACCATTTTGTGGAAGAATTGATTGAAATAGGCAGTTTTTCAAAAATTTCAGAAAAATAAGTCTTAAGGAAAATAAATCTTCGAAACTCATTAAGGACTAAGTAATAACATATGTTTATTTCTAAAAATATAAATCAGTATAGTAAACATATATTATATCTTTGGTTGTAAAATTAAAAGATGGAAATAAAGTTTATCGGGCAAGGACTGGATCCTGAAAGTGATATAACAGCTGGGAATTTTATCATTGATTCATTAGAAAGTGAAAAGTACAGCTCATTTAATGCGTTTGTTGCTTTTGTCAGTACAGGTGGGCTAAAAAACATAATTGATGAAATGATTGCCTTTAAAGAAGCAGGCGGAGTAATTAAATTGTATTTGGGTGTAAACTTAAATGCTACTTCAAAGGAAGCTTTAGAAAAATTACTTGAACACGAAATTGAGTCTTATGTTGTTTACTCACCAAACAACATTATTTACCACCCAAAAATTTTTGCTTTTGAAGGCGATGAAACTACAAGAGCAATAATCGGTTCTTCCAACCTAACAGAAAGCGGTTTGTTTCAAAACATAGAGGCTTCTGTTTGTGTTGACTTTGAAAGTGATGATGAAAACGGTGGTGAGTTCTTAGCAGACATTTACGACCACTTTAACGCAATAATAAATCAAGAGCACCCTAGCTGTCAACTTCTTACTCCAGAGGTTTTAGAAATTCTTATTGAAAGCAATGTTGTTCTGCCTGAAGCTGCAAGTAGAGCCAAAAGCAATAAGATAAATAAGGAATTCGGTCAAAAAGAAACCAAAGTAAATACAAGGCTTCTGGAACTATTTGGTAAAGTAAAAGCAAAACGACCACCAAAAGGTTATAGAAAGATTGTAGTTAAGAAGGAACTTGTTGCGGAAGAAGAGACCAACCTAGTAAATATTGTTGACGAAACGACAGAACTTACAGCAGGTTCTATGTGGATTGAAACTGGACAAATGACTGGCGGTTCGAGAAATATTCTTGACCTTTCAAAGAGTGGCAGACTTAATGGCACAAATAAATTTGGTAGTGTTGAATATTTTGGAATTAATCCTTCAGAATATGATTCTACAAAAGATATTGATATTATTTTTGGGGGGGAAACTTATTCTGGTAATACTATTTTCTATCCTGTCGGAGAAAGAAGAAATGGAACTTGGAGAATACGTTTAAACGGTGAAACGGCAGAAGGCGAAAAATTGACAACATTTTCAATTCCGAGTCTTGGACAAAATGGTGGCTTTCAACAAAAGATTTTGCTATTTACCAAGATTGATGAAACTAACTTCCGACTTGAAATATTGGAGCAGGAAGATATGCCAAGGCTTATTGATAACTCAGCCGACTGGGCTAAAGGAGGCAGTGGCAACGGCAGGGCTTACGGTATAATTGCCGAGTAATATTTGCAGTTCTCTTTTAAACCAACTCAAATCTGCTTTTGAATATTGCTTGCCGAATTCAGTAAGCACAAGTTCAACTTCGTCATCAGTCAACTTGTAGAGAGCCATAAAAAGCAAATCAATTTTTCTGATAGTTTCACATTTGCTTTCGCTTCTAATTTTATTTTGCATTTCCAAATTTTGAAAGAGAGAATTCAAACGAACATCATTTCTTAAAAGAGAAAATACAAGCAACGAAATATGATGTTTAATGGTGGATTCGCAACCATTAAAATTTATTTTGTTTGTGGTTTGCTCAATGTTCGGAACAGGCATTTGATTAATTACTGATTGAGTTAAATCAATTCCACTTAATTTTTTCTTCAAGAAAAAATCAAACACCACTGAATTAAAAAGCCCTGACAAATAAAGCAAGTCATTTTGATTCGTAGTTAAGAACTGAACCGATTGTGATGCAGGGATAAATGGTAATACGGTTGCAATGCAAGTTCGTGTGTTAGTTGCGGAAGTCAAACTTCTCCAAGCCAACATAAATTTTTCAGAATGATTTTTTGATAGTTGAATCCACTTTTCAACATTGATAAAGAATCTTGATTCAGGATAATAATTTGCAATCTCTTTTTTTGCTTCTTCAATATTCACCGAAGAAGATTTGTTTCCATATCGCAAATTATCTGCTACTCCATTGAATCCTGAAAACTTTCCGTCAAACTGATTGAAGAATTTCCCTTCATAGATCGGAACATTATCTTCTGATTTTTTCTTTGTGATAAACTCTGCATGACTTGTAAGGTGAACGATTCTTCCGAATCTCACATTCTCATAAACATTTTTGAAAAATGGAAAGTCATAAGAAACTCTTAAAAGGAAATCTGCTTCTCTTTTGTTCGAGAAATTCGGAAGCATTCCAGTAAAAGGATTTAGCACCTTCAAACTATCGTATGACAATTCAATTTCTGATTTTGCTTTTTCAATTTCCGAAACTTCATTGAGGTTCATTGAAACATGGAACTTTTCAGACTTGGAATTACCCAACAGCAAAAAACAAAACCGTTCTCTGCTATCAATATTGAAAATCTTTTTGCGGTTGATGAAATCATAAATCGCAACAACGAAATTTTCTCTTGTAAGATACTTGAAAAGATTCTGATTCACTTGACTTGTTACGATTGCACTTTTCAAAACCAAACCGACAACACCTCTTTTCGTTTTCAACTTCACAGCAGCATCAGTAAACAAAGCATAAGTATTCAACTCACCATTGTTTGACAATGTGAAAAAAGAATTCTTCTTTAAATCCGATTTAGCTTTTTCAATTTCAAGTTTGAACTCTTTTGAATATTCAGCTAATTTAATATTGCTCAATTCTGTTTCTACAATCTCATTTGTTCTACTTGACTTAAAATGATTTTCAGCAATAGCATTTGAGTAGAGAGCATAAAACTTTTTTTCCTCAAACCTTATTTTCTCCCAAGGTGGATTTCCTAAAACAACATCATAGTCTTTCAGTTTGTCCTTGCTCAAACTGAGTTGCTCATGGTAAATAAATCCACTTGAAAAAACTTCAACCTTTTTAGATTCATCTATTGCAAAATCGGACTGCAATAAGAAGTTTGCATGAATGAATTTTTCATTCAGTGATTTATAGAGTAACGGTTGCTTAATCTTCAAAAGCAAATTCAGCTTTGCTACTTCCAAAGCCAAGCAATCCACATCAAAGGCAGAAATATTTAAAGCAATTGCTTTCAGCAATTCCAATTTATCTTCTTCCCCAATGTTCCAGTTAGCAAGCAGGTTTTCAAAGTAGTCAACGACTGCAATTATGAAATTGCCACCACCGCAAGAGAAATCAGCAAAACTTATTGTA
>CBFGNP010000074.1:0-10783 GCA_965650095.1 uncultured Pedobacter sp.
ATAAATTACTACGAAAGAAAGCTGGTTTCAGGTATGTGATGGATGTGATCCCTCTAGATGCAACATTGATAAAAGGCTCACATGGCAGCATTAATACCCCAGCCGAATTTCATCCGGTTTTAATTACAGATCAGGAAACAGCGCCCGAAGGAATAAATGCTACAGCAGTATATGATGTCATCTGGAAAGCGCTGACGACGGATTAAATCAGAATTGGCCTTAACTGTTTAAAGTTTATCGCGTTGATGTAAAATTTAACTGGCAATCCGTTACATTTGGTTCATACACCCAGGCAAATGAACTCGAGAAGGCAATTCCTTAAAAACGCAGCGATATTATCAGGTGCAGCCGGTCTGCCCAATGTGATCCCAATGTCTATCCAAAAGGCTATGGCCATTAGTGCCGATCCCGGAAGCACTTTCCTGGATGCAGAACATATTGTTTTTTTAATGCAGGAGAACCGTTCATTTGACCACATGTTTGGTAAACTTAAAGGTGTTCGCGGTTTTAATGATCCGAGGGCATATACGCTGCCCGACAAGGATAAAGTATGGCTGCAAAAGGATGAAAAGGGCAATACTTACGCTCCATTTCATGTAGATATCAATAAAACCAAGATCACCTGGCAGGGAGGGCTTCCCCATTCCTGGAACGACCAGGTGGCAGCGCGTAACGGCGGCCGGTATGATAAATGGATACCGGTCAAAAGCCTGATGTCCTTAGGCTATTATGACCGGACAGATATTCCGTTCTATTATGCCATGACGGATGCTTTCACGATTTGTGATCACCACTTTTGTTCTTCTTTAACGGGTACCACCCCTAACCGCCTGTTCTTTTGGTCGGGTACCATCAGGCCAGAACAAAACGGGGAGGCTATAGCAGCAGTAAACAATTCACAGGCAGAATCACGCAACGATGTTTATGTCGACTGGCATACTTTTCCTGAGCTTTTGGAAACGCATAACATCAGCTGGAAAATATATCAGAATGAACTGTGGACCGCCAATTTGAAAGGAAGAGAAGTAGACAGCTGGCTGGGCAACTATGGCGACAATGCGATGGAATACGTAAAACGATACAACGTCAAGCTTTCTGCTTATTTTAGAAAACATGGCGACGATACCGTAAATCCGCCATTAAGTGCTGAACAGGTAAGAGCAAAATACGAAAAGCTATCTTCGAGCGAAAAGAACCTTATAGATAAGGCTTTTGCCACCAATATCAACTCGCCCAAAGATTACCTGGCATTGAACACTTTTTCATTTACAGACGATAAGGGAGCATCACAGAGGATGAATATTCCAGAAAATGACCTATTTTATCAATTCAGATCTGATGTAGACAACGGAAACCTTCCTGCTGTTTCCTGGCTGGTTGCTCCCCAGAAATTTTCCGACCACACCAGCTCGCCCTTATACGGCACCTGGTATGTGTCTGAGGCAATGGATATCCTGACCAAAAATCCAGAGGTATGGAAAAAGACCATCTTTATCCTGACTTACGATGAGAACGATGGATATTTTGATCATATGCCGCCATACGTAGTTCCAAAGCCAAACACACCCGACACCGGTAAAGTTTCTGCTCAAATTGACGTTGCTGTAGATTATGAATTGAAAAAGGACAGCCCGATTGGCCTCGGTTACCGGGTTCCAATGTTGATTGCCTCTCCATGGAGTAAAGGCGGATATGTGAATTCCCAGGTATTTGACCATACCTCTTGTTTGATGTTCCTGGAACATTTTTTAAGTAAAAAAACGGGCAAAGTCATCAATAGTGAAAACATCAGCAGCTGGCGGCGCGCAGTCTGTGGCGATTTAACCTCTGCTT
This sequence comes from uncultured Pedobacter sp., assembly GCA_965650095.1. Taxonomy (GTDB): domain Bacteria; phylum Bacteroidota; class Bacteroidia; order Sphingobacteriales; family Sphingobacteriaceae; genus Pedobacter. The sequence continues at coordinate 1,834 of CBFGNP010000074.1, forward strand.
TCCGGCCTGCCGCAGCAGAGCCACCGGTGATTCCCCCTCGATTGAAAAAAAAGGAAGTACTGATCCAGATCAATAATGCAAGGAATAAGCCTGCCCAGCTTAGTCCCAATCCTTTAAAACGTGATGAAATTGAAAAGATCAATTCATACCCTTCTTTCTCTGTCTTATCACCAGATGTAATGGCAAAGCAGGAAACAGGAACACGGCCGGCCTGCGCACTACCTTATCAATTGTCCTCTTCCTGCAATCTGGATGTAAAAAGAGAAAATATTGAATTACATTTTGAATCCGGAAAAGCAGTGTCCAGACAAAAAACCAGGCCATCCGGAGTTCCTTTTTGTGTGTATACCTCCGATATTTACAAGGGAAAAGCGGGTAAGATCTGGAACTATACCCTGACTGCAGGTGATCAATTGACCGATACGATAAAGCTTGAGCATTTTGCTGATGAACAATATGATCTTAAAGTGACTGCTCCTAACGGATTTTTCCGGCGATTCAAAGGAACTCGGCGAGATCCTTTAATTAACATCATTTGTTTATATGAACGCAAGGGCCTTTTGAGTAAGAAACTAACCGGCAACATTGAACTTCTGATTGAAAACAGCAGCAATGAGGAGCTGAAGCTGGAAATAACGGATGAGATTTATAAAACTATTGAGCCTACAATTATGATCCTGGCGGCTCAACAAAGGTTTAAGCTGATACTGGATTTAAAAAACAGTGGCTCCTGGTACGACTTCAGGGTAAAATTAAGCGATAATACTTCTTTTTTGCAACACTACGCGGGGCATGTTGAAACAGGCGAAGATTCCATTACAGATCCGTTTATGGCTGGTTTGTTATAACCGGATCCGCTGCCTCATTCTGCTTTTCGGGATCAAGCTGCACTTCCTCCTCGTTCACTTTTTTAGCAAATAAAATAGGGTATATAAGCCACAATGCACCTATTAAAAATAGAAGGCCCGATAGTTTGAGTACGTAAATACCTGAGTCGAGTTTATTGGCCTCCATTATTTTATGAGCAATTAATCCGATAACGCCTAAAATGATGAGGTATACAGCTTTTTGAAGTTTCAGTATCTTTATCATAAAACAGGTATTAGATGAACACATAAACCTAAACAAAAATCAAACCAAATACTATTTAACGGGGCTGCACCAGCTTTGACCTTTCTTATTATTTTTTTGATCAAACTGTAAGATTTTTAAAATAAGGACAACTTATAGGAGATATGAATATATTTAAAACAAGACCTTATGGATGAAAATCAGTTTTTAGCGTTGATTACTAAAAATCAGGCAATCATTCATAAGATATGCCGTCTGTACCGGGATAGCCGGGAGGATCGCGAAGACCTGTTTCAGGAAATCACTTACCAGCTTTGGCGGGCCGTCCCCTCCTTTAAAGGAGAAGCTAAAGTGAGCAGCTGGCTTTATCGTGTTGCGCTAAACACGGCTATTGCCTCTTTTCGTAAAAAAAAGCCTGATGTGATGTACAGCACCACGCTGCCCGACCTTGCAGAAGAAATGCAGAGTGAAGAAATGGGAATAAGGCAGGAGCGGCTTTTCGCCGCGTTAAAACAGCTTGACGACAGCGAAAAAGCCATTGTTACGCTCTATTTAGAGGAGCTTAGTTATCTGCAAATTGCCGAGATCACCGGTATCAATGAAAATTATGTTGGCGTTAAACTCAACAGGATCAAAAACAAAATTCAAAAACTTTTAATCAAATAGGATATGGAACTAGATGCCTTAAAATCTACCTGGAAAAATATAGAAGCTCCCCTGAAAACTCCGGAAGAAATTCAGCAGATGCTGAAGGAAAATAATCATCCGGTATTGAAACAGATCCGGAAACAATTGGGAATAGAGGTCATTGGCTGGTCGGCCTTTCTGATGGCGTATTACACCATGTTTGACGGAGATCAGAAACCCCTTTTAATCAATATACTACTAGTAGTTAGCGTAGCCTCAGCATTGATTCATAATCTGACTGGTTATGGCTTGTCCAGACACCTGGTTGCCGGGACTTCCGTTCGCGCCTCGCTTCAGCGATATCTTATGATAGTAAGAACTTATGCTGTCATCTCTGTTATTTCGCGGGTAGTGCTGATGGCCGGCTTCCTCTTGTTTTTCAGTTATAACATCAGCTTTAATACAGGCAAGTCCCTGATGCTTTCAGCAGCTATTATTTTGTTTGCCTTACAGCTGATCGTATTATGCAGGATCTGGTTGGGGCGGCTGCGGCGGCTGAACAATAGCCTGTCAGCATTTTTATGAACTTAAATGTATTGCAGCAGTACATTTATACTCATATAGGTCATAATTGCGACCACTAAAGCGCCGAAAAAAGTTAGCCAGACTGCATGCCTGTATTCGCCCACAATTCTTGTTTTATAAGCTGCAAACAGGATAGTGCTTAGGGTAACGGGCAAAATAAACCCATTTACCACCCCTGCCATGATCAGCAGGCTAACGGGCTTTCCAGTGAGGGTAAAAATAAGAGTGGAGACCGAAATAAAGGCAATAATGACTTTATTCTCATTTTTAGAGATGACCGGACTGAAAGATTTTATAAACGAAACTGAGGTGTAAGCCGAGCCAATTACAGAGGTAATGGCTGCTGAGAACATCACCAGCCCGAACAACCTGTACCCGAGCTTTCCTGCTGCTGACTGAAATATAGATCCGGTAGGATTCCCGGGATCAATGCTAAGCCCTTTGCAGATGATGCCCAGGGAAGCTAAGAAGAGGAATACCCGGATCAGTGAGGCTACGGAAATACCCATGACAGCACTGGTACTCACCTGGGACAAAGCCGCTTTACCTTTTATCCCCGCATCGAGCAAGCGGTGTCCACCCGAAAAAGTGATGTATCCGCCAACGGTACCACCTACCAGCGTAATGATGGTCATCAGGTCTATTTTTTTAGGCACAATTGTCCTGAGTGCAGCCTCGGCAACCGGCGGATTAGACGTTACCGCGATATAGATGATCACCATGATCATGATGCAGCCCATGAGTTGTGCAAATCTGTCCATCGCTTTCCCAGCCTCCCTGATCATAAAAATAGCTATTGCCAGCGCCGCTGATATCAATGCTCCTGTAATTACAGAAATACCCAGTAGCGCATTAAGGCCAAGGCCGGCCCCTGCAATATTGCCCACATTAAAGGCCAGACCACCCAAAACAATAAGCACGGAAATGAAAGTGCCCAGACCAGGGAGCAACAGATTAGCAATATCCTGGGCCCGCTTTTCAGCTACAGCAATTACCCTCCAGATGTTTAGCTGCACCGCGATATCTATCAATATGGATGCAAGGATGACGAAACCAAAGCTGGCACCGAGAGAATTGGTAAATACAGTAGTTTGGGTTAAAAAGCCGGGGCCGATGGCCGATGTAGCCATTAAAAAAGCCGCTCCTGTTAAAACACTCCAGTTGATTTTTCTATTCATATGGTCATGGCGCTTGCAGGCCAATATTTTCCTCTTTAAATAGGGTATGGATCTTCGCCGCAAAAATAGCAGCATGTTCCCCATCGCCATGAAGGCATATGGTATCTGCTCTAATGGCAATATCAGTTCCATTTACCGCTGTGATCAACCCCTCTTTTACCATCCTCAGACAAGTTGTTCCTGCCACATCCTCATCTATGATCAATGCATTCGCGGATTTTCTTGAAGTCAGGGTCCCGTCATTTTGGTAGGTCCGGTCGGCAAATACCTCATGAGCCACCCGCAGCCCAATTCTGCTGCCAGCCTTTGTCAGCCCGCTTCCGGATAAACCATACAGCACCAGTGTAGGATTAACATTGTAAACGGCCTCTGCAATAGCTTCAGCCAACACTTCATCTGTTGCGGCCATATTGTACAGCGCCCCATGAGGTTTTACATGGCGCAGAACACCGCCCTCGGACTGTACAAAAGCGGCCAATGCACCAATCTGGTATACCACCAGGTCATAGGCCTCTTCGGCACTGATGGCCATCTCTCTCCTGCCGAAACCCTGCAGATCAGGCAAGCCTGGATGTGCGCCAACTGCCACATTATATTTTAAGGCCAGCCTTACTGTTCTTTTCATTACGGCTGGATCGCCTGCATGAAAGCCACAGGCAATATTTGCAGAAGTAATGTACGGGAAGATCGCCTCATCATTACCGATCCGGTAGGTACCATAGCTTTCGCCCATGTCACAGTTCAGATCTATGGTATATCGTCCGCTGTTCATAAACTCTTATTTTTAAATGTCAGTGTTTGCTGTAATTGTTTAAGCTGCTTTACCCTTTGCCGGAAGGCATCGCGGGCTTCTGCCAGCGTAACTGCTTTGAAGCGGATCTGTTGCCCGCTTTTCATCTGTGCCAGTTTGGTAAGATCGACCATAATAACCTGTAAAGCCCTCGGATAGCCTCCGGTGGTTTGATGATCGGCCATCAACAGGATGGCACTGCCGTTAGGTGTGACCTGCAGGGTTCCAAAGGACACCGCTGATGATAGCATCTCATAAGGCTCAGTTGTTGCTAAAGGTGGTCCCTCCAGGCGATAGCCCATCCGGTCGGCCTCTTTGGTGATCACAAAAATATCTTTAAACAGAGCTTCCTTACTGTGATCATCAAAGAGTTCATATTCAGGACCTCTAATTACCCTGATCTGATGATCATCAAGATCGGGATATAGCTTCAGGTCTGCCGACCAGTTGAAGCTGACTCCTGTAGGGATGTATTTCTTTTTAAAAGATAACTCATCATCAGTCTTTAGTGCCCTGCCTTGATGACCTCCAAAACCTGCTTTAAGATAGGTAGCATAACTGCCCAGCACTTTCGGCAGATCGAAGCCCCCAAGAACGGTAAGATAACTGCGGCATCCTTTTACTGCTGCTCCGAAACTCAGCACAGTACCTTTCGTTATAAATAGCGGGCTCCACATCTTTACCGGCTTTCCATCAAGCATAGGACTCAGATCTCCACCCGTAATTGCAATCAGATGATCGGCTTGAAACAGCAGCTTCGGACCGAGCAATGTGCACTCCAGCGCCGCTTCCCCGGGTTCATTCCCAAGCAGCAAATTGCCAATTTCCAGGGCAAGGCTATCCATTGCACCACTCACAATGATTCCATCCTTTCGATATCCGGTTCTGCCCAAATCCTGCACAGTGGTTAACATGCCCCCTTTTATAACCTTAATCCCCATCTTCCAGTCTTTTAATTTCGTCAAATTCCTCTTCGGTGATGGACACAAACCGCAATCTGTTCCCAGCTTTTAACAATGCCGGCGGATGTTTTTCCACATCAAATAATTTCAAGGGTGTTTGCCCGATGATTTGCCAGCCACCCGGGGTTTCAATCGGATAAACGCCGGTTTGTTCACCTGCTATTCCTACAGCACCAGCTGGAATACAGGCACGTGGCGTCTCTTTTCGGGGGCTGGCAATCCGCGCATCCAGTCCCCCTAAATAAGGAAAACCAGGAGCGAAGCCAATCATATATACCAGGTATTCGCCTGAGGTATGCAGATCGATGACTTCTGTCTCGGTAATTCCTGCATGGGCAGCAACAAATGACAGGTCCGGCCCCTGCGGTCCACCGTACAACACCGGGATTTCTATGGTAACCGCTGTTACTTTTTCCTCTTCTTCACTGATCGCCTCCAGCATCTCTTCCATCAGCGGCTCTACAGTTTCATAATCGGTAATCAATGGATCGTAAAAAATGGTGACCGTTGTAAATGCAGGTACATATTCCGTAAAACCTTCAAAAGAATACTCTTCCAGAAAACTACATATGGAGGTAATCCGACGCTGTATATCTTCCGAGATCTTGTCCCCAAACTGTATAACAACAGCCTGGTCTCCTAAAGGATAATAAGATGCAGGAAGGGCAGGTCTCATGATTGATTGTTTGATGCTTTGTAAATATATACAATAGGGAACAAAAAAGCTCCTAATAAGCTATTTCCATTCTCCATGAGCTGGCCTGGCCCTTTCATATTGTTCCGGCCAGCTGATGGTTTCCCCGAGCACATGTGCCGCGTACAGCGGAAAATTTGGATTTCTCAGACTTTCGCGGGCAATAAAGATCAGATCGGCCTGATCGCTTTGTAAAACCTGTTCGGCATGTTGTGGTGTACTGATGAGACCAACTGCAGCTGTTAGTACTTCCACTGCAGCCTTGATCTGAGCTGCGAAAACCACCTGATATCCGGGCCGCACCGGAATATTTGCTTTGGGCACATTTCCGCCGCTGGAGGTATCAATTAAATGTACACCTCGGCTTTTAAGCAGCGCGGCCAGGGCAATGCTATCGTCAATTGTCCAGCCGCCTTCTATCCAGTCCGTCGCCGAGATGCGGACAAACAATGGTTTCTCCACCCAAACCTGTTTCACAGCATCAGTGATTTGGAGCGTTAAACGTACTCTGTTTTCAAAACTACCACCATACAAGTCGGTACGCTGGTTGCTTAATGGGGAAAGAAATTGATGCAGCAGGTAACCATGGGCAGCGTGGATCTCGATCACATCATAACCAACTTCCCGGGCCCTTTTTGCGGCCTGCACGAAGGCCTCAATAATACCGTCAATCCCTTGCTGATCAAGCGCCCTGGGCTTTTCATAACTTTCGATAAATGGCAATGCACTCGGCCCTACGGTCTGCCAGCCCTTTTCATCCCCTACTGAGATCTGGCCACCACCTTTCCAGGGGACCTCGCAACTCGCTTTTCTGCCAGCATGGGCAAGCTGGATACCTGCTTTTGCGCCCTGTGAATGGAGGAATGCGACAATGCTTTTCAATTTGTCCATTTGTTCCTCCTTCCATAAACCGAGGTCCGCATAGCTGATCCGACCTTCAGGAAGTACCGCTGTAGCTTCCTGCATAACCAGTCCTGCACCGCCAGCGGCCCGACTCCCCAGATGGGCCATGTGCCAGTCGTTCGCAAACCCATCGGTAGCCGAATACTGGCACATAGGAGAGATCACAATCCGGTTCTTAAAAGTTGCAGTGCCAATTGTAATTGGAGAAAATAGTATGCTCATGTTTAAATTCTAAAAAACCAAATTTATGAAGCTAAATAGAACTTAAACACGTGCAGCTGCTGTTTGTTGCAAAAGATTAACAATTACGCATTCAAACCACCATCAATAGTGATGGCCGTTCCGGTGATGAACTTGCCCTCTTCACTGGCCAGGAAGGCCACCAGCCCCGCGATGTCATCCCCTGTTCCATATTCCGATAAGGCCATTCTGCCTCTCAGGAAATCTGCAAGGTCCGTATCTGAATGATTCATATCCGTGTTTATAGGACCAGGCTGAACAAGATTTACGGTAATGTCCTTTTTTCCCAGGTCTCTTGCAAGCCCTCTTGTAAATCCCGTAAGTGCCGCCTTGCTCATGGTATACAGGGTCGTTTGTGGGCTCAAGGCATTTTCTGCCATATTGCTTCCTATAGTGATGATCCTTCCACCTGCCGGAATATGTTTGACCGCAGCAAGTGATGCAAGATAAACCGCCCGCACATTTACATTCATGATCTGCTCATAATCGTCCAGCGTATGCTCTTCAAATGCTTTACCGATATAGATTCCCGCATTGTTCACCAGAATATCCACTTTGCCAAACTCAGTTATGGTTTTGGCCACTGCATCAGCTAGCGCCTGTCGATCTGCATTATCGGCCTCAACTGCCAGAGCCCTGCCTCCTGAAGCATTGATCTCGGCAGCAATAGTTGCTGCTTTTTCACTCGATCTGGAATAAGTTAGTACAACGGTTGCACCTTCGGCTGCCAGTCTTTTTGTAATGGCTGCTCCCATACCGCGACCACCCCCGGTTATGATCGCTACTTTGTTTTCTAAACGTTTCATCTTTTTCTGTTTTATTGATTTTATTATTCCTTTTTTCAACGGTTTGAAGGAGCTCGAAAGTCCGCCTTAACTCTTTGAACAAGCCGCTCCCCTACCTTGTTATAAATGATGATCAAAATTAAGGTCTTATTGTTATATTTGTCAGTATACATTAAATTGTTAGGTACCAACAAAAAGGTAAGAAATGAGAAAAGAGAACTCTACAAACGCTTTCAATGAAAAGCAGATCAACGATAGCTGTGGCATGGCTTATTCTTTATCTATTTTAGGCGGCAGGTGGAAACCCGCCATATTATGCCGGCTATCGCATCAGAAAATGCGTTACAGCGATCTTAAGAACTCGATCGAAAATATTTCCGAAAGGATGCTCATCGCACAGTTACGGGAACTGGAAACCGACCGCGTAGTAAAACGTACGGTTTATCCGGTGGTACCACCAAGGGTGGAGTATGAACTGACAGAACTGGGGGAAACGATGAAACCAATGTTGAAAGCCATGTCGGACTGGGGAAACCTGCATAAAAACATTACAAAGGAAGATAAAGAACTCTTAAAAGTTTCATTCTAAAAGCTTAACTTTGCATCCTTAATTTTTGGAGATACTTGATTGATGTATAGGGAATTTAAACAACTTGAACTAGCTAAAATAGGAGAAGAGATACTTGATTTTTGGAAGGAAGAAAACATCTTTGAAAAAAGTATTTCGAGCCGTCCCAAATCGAACCCTTTTACTTTTTATGAAGGGCCACCTTCGGCAAATGGCATGCCTGGTATTCACCATGTAATGGCAAGGGCTATTAAAGATATTTTCTGCAGATATAAAACCCTGAAAGGCTACCAGGTAAAACGTAAAGCCGGATGGGATACCCATGGACTACCAGTGGAGCTGGGAACTGAAAAAGAACTCGGCATTACAAAGGAAGACATTGGCAAAACCATTTCCATTGAAGAGTACAACGAAGCCTGCAAGCGGACGGTCATGCGTTATACTGACGTATGGAACGATCTTACAGAAAAGATGGGCTACTGGGTAGATATGGGAGATCCATATATCACCTACAAATCCAAATATATGGAATCGGTGTGGTGGTTGT
>CBFGNP010000075.1:0-10694 GCA_965650095.1 uncultured Pedobacter sp.
TGTTCTATAGGGGAAGGGAATGTAACATTTAAGAATTTTAAATATACAGCGATAAAGTAGGCATGTGCTTTTATCAAATGTGAATCTATAGCTGGACCTGCCTCAACCTTCCTGTCTTTTATTGGGAATGCCATACGGCGATGTAGATTGAATGAACAAATTTTGGTTGGGAAGAAGATAATTAGTTGTTAGTTAACGCAAAAATGAAAATAAATGAAAGATCATCTACTTATATCAGTTTTTATGCTATTCTCTTATGCTCTGCAGGCACAGGAAAATTACCAATCTCCAGTAAGGGAGGATAATGAGCCAGTTGCTGCAGGGAAGTTTAAAGCTAATTGGGAATCACTTCAACAATACGAAAGTCCGGAGTGGTTTCGAAACGCCAAATTTGGCATTTGGGCACACTGGGGGCCGCAATGTCAGCCCGGGCAGGGCGACTGGTACGCCAGACATATGTATGATGAAGGCAGCAATCAATATAAATGGCATGTAGCACATTATGGGCATCCTTCCAAAGTCGGTTTTAAAGAGGTAATTAATGACTGGAAAGCCGAGAACTGGGATCCTGAGAAATTGGTGAAGTTATATAAACGTGTAGGTGCCCAGTATTTTTTTGCTATGGCAAACCATCATGATAACCTGGATCTATGGAACAGTAAATATCAGGAATGGAATTCCACCCGGGTAGGTCCTAAAAAGGATATTGTGGCCGGATGGGCGAACGCAGCAAAAAAATATAAACTTCCATTTGGATTAAGTGTACATGCCTCCCGCCCATGGACCTGGATGGAAACATCGCAACGCACTGATAAAAAGGGAGAATTCGCAGGCGTTCCTTACGATGGTAAACTCAGGAAAGCCGATGGCAAGGGGACCTGGTGGGAGGGGCTTGATCCACAGGAGCTTTATGCACAAGACCACCCCATGAGTGAAAATAGCTGGGATATCAAAGGCATATTCCCACAATGGGAATGGGGAAATGGGGCCGCTGTCCCTTCACAGAAATATTGCGAAAAATTTTATAACCGAACAATTGACCTGATTAACCAATTCAATCCCGATTTGATGTATTTTGATGATACGGCACTGCCACTTTATCCTGTAAGCGACGCAGGATTAAAAATAGCGGCCCATTATTATAATCATAATATGGCAACACACAAAGGGAAACTTGAGGCTGTATTGTTTGGCAAAGTCCTGACCCCTGAACAAAAAAAATGTATGGTGTGGGATGTGGAGCGAGGTGCGCCAGATAAGATACAACCTGACGCCTGGCAAACCTGTACCTGTATTGGCGACTGGCATTACAGCACGTCGGCATATGAGCATAACTGGTACAAATCAGCAACATCTGTGGTCCATATGCTGGTGGACATCGTTAGTAAAAATGGTAATTTATTGCTTAATATTCCCGTTCGCGGCGATGGCACCATTGACGATAAGGAAGTTGCAATTCTCGAGAGTATCGCGGGCTGGATGGATATAAACAAAGAAAGTATCTTCGATACCCGCCCTTGGAAAGTGTATGGCGAAGGGCCTGCTACAGAGGTTGAGAATCCTGTTAATGCCCAGGGATTTAACGAAGGAAAAGTAAAACTTTCAGCAAAAGATATCCGCTATAATCAGAAAGGCCGTGTGTTGTACGCTACCGCAATGGGCGTTCCGATAAATAATATACGTCTGAAATCGCTTGGCAAAAAGAAAGATCATACTACCATTAAGAATATCAGCGTTCTTGGTAGCAAAGAACCGCTTTCCTGGAAACAATATCCGGATTCGTTGGTCATCCAGATCCCTAAAAATATTCCGAATAATATCGCTGTAGTTTTTAAGATACAAAAATAGGTATAGGATTAAATCTATAAATAATTTTCTGAACCTGATTTTTAAAAGGAATAATGATTTTAGTAAAATGAAGATAGCGTTAACGACAGTGTTTCTGCTTTTAGCAAATAGCATACTGGGCCATGCTCAAAGTAAGGGAAATAACCAACGAAAACAATTATTTGATTATGATTGGAAATTTATCCAGGCTGATGTGGTGCAGGCCGGGGCAAGAGATTTTGACGACATGGCTTGGCGGAGTTTAGATTTGCCGCATGATTGGAGTATTGAAGGAAGAATAAACCCTAAAAATCCAACAGGCGGGGCAGGAGGTTACTTTCCTGCAGGTATCGGTTGGTACAGGAAAACTTTTAACGTTCCGCTTGAATGGAAAGGTAAAAATGTTTCTGTTTATTTTGAAGGAGTATATATGAACTCCGAAGTATTCATTAATGGAAAATCACTTGGGCTTCGTCCTTATGGTTATTCTTCGTTCAGTTATAACCTTTCGCCTTACCTCGATTTAGGTAAAGAAAACACCATAGCGGTTCGTGTAGACAATTCCCAGCAGATAAACTCCCGGTGGTATACCGGCTCTGGTATCTATCGCCATGTATGGCTAAATGTTACCGATCCTTTGCATGTTGCTCAGTGGGGTGTGGCCATTACAACATCTGTCATATCTGCTAAAAAAGCTACAGTTCAAATAAAAACAATAGTGAAAAATGAAACGGCGTTTCCACAGCGCATTACGCTTAAAACACAGTTACTTATTAAGAAAACAGGAAATGCAGGAAGCGGTAGTACAAAAATTGGTTTAACGGCCAATAGTGAAAAGGAGGTTACACAAATCATTAACATCGTCAATCCAACACTGTGGACTCCTGAAACTCCTCATATTTATCAGGCACAAATTCAAATCGTAAAAGGGAATAAGATATTGGATGAAACGAAAAACAGTTTCGGGATCCGTTCGCTGAACTTTAGTGCTGAGAAGGGTTTTCAGCTTAACGGCAAAACGGTGAAGATAAATGGTGGTTGTGTTCACCACGACAACGGTTGCCTGGGAGCAGCTGCTTTTGACCGGGCTGAAGAACGCAAGGTAGAACTGTTAAAAGCTGCCGGTTTCAACGCAGTGAGAACTTCTCATAATCCACCTTCTGAAGCCTTTTTAAACGCTTGTGATCAATTGGGCCTGTTGGTCATGGACGAGGCTTTTGATGGCTGGCGAGGCAGTAAGAACAAATTTGACTATTCCATACATTTTGACAAATGGTGGAAACGTGATCTGGAAACGATGGTGCTGCGTGATAGGAACCATCCCTCAATTTTTATGTGGAGTGTAGGAAATGAGGTATCGGAGCGAAAAACACCTGAAGCAGTTGAAACGGCCAAAATGTTGGTTAGCACAGTTAAAAATATAGATAAATCCAGGCCGGTAACTTCAGCTGTTGTGACCTGGGGGGAATGGGAAGCTTTTGATCCACTTATGGCAGCTCATGATGTGGCTGGTTATAATTATCAGTTAAATAGTGCCCCGGCTGATCATAAAAGAGTTCCGTCCCGTATGGTTATCCAAACCGAATCATACCCACGCGACGCATTTACCAATTGGAAACTCGTGCAGGATAACAGCTTCATTATCGGGGATTTTGTATGGACGGCAATGGATTATTTAGGGGAATCGGGGATAGGACGTACCCATTACTCAGGAGAAGTTCCTGGAGAAAATTGGGACAACGATATGTTTCCATGGCATGGCGCTTACTGTGGAGATATGGATTTGACCGGCTGGCGAAAACCCATATCGCATTATAGAAGCCTACTCTATAATCACACCGAAAAGTTATATATGGCTGTTAGGGAACCTAATCCGGAACCATTGGAAATAAAAGAAACGAAATGGTCTGTATGGCCAACCTGGGAAAGCTGGACCTGGCCTGGTTATGAAGGGAAGAATATGGTGGTAGAAATATATTCAAAATATCCAAATGTAAGGCTGTACCAAAACAATAAACTTCTTGGTGAAAAGCACACAGGACGGGAGCAGGAATTTAAAGCCACTTTTTCAGTACCTTATACCTCGGGCGTTCTTAAAGCTGTTGGAGTTGAAAATAGTAAAGAAGTTGGATCATCCATGCTGCGAACTGCTGGAAAGGCCGCCCGGATAAAACTCATTGCCGATCGCAAAGTGCTAGTGGCTGATGGGCAGGATTTATCTTATGTGACTATCGAGATCACTGATCAGGACGGAATAACACAGCCAAATGCGGCAAATCGCCTGCATTTTAAAATTGAAGGTTCCGGTACAATTGCCGGAGTAGATAACGCTGATATTAAAGATACTGATCCGTATACTGGCGATTCACGTAAAGCATGGCATGGACGAGCTTTGGTGGTCATAAAAAGTACACACAATGCAGGCGAGATCAAATTATCGGTGAGGTCAAATGAACTGGAAGGAAAAAGTTTAACAATCAGTTCAGTACAAAAAGGAGATTAACATTTAAAGCTTCATCTTGGAAAAAACCACACCTATCTGGATGCCTGTTTAACGTAATGAAATCAATAAACCAATGAAAAAAAAATTCTTTCATTTAGCTGTTTTAATGCTGTTATTGCCATTTGGCGGAACCGCTCAAATATTCCATGTTAAGTCTCCCAACGGGAAAATTGACATGATCTTGGAAAATAACGTAAAAATATCTTGGTCAGTCAAACATGAACACACACAAGTTATTACCCCCTCTTCCATTTCGTTAAGACTGGCCAATGGTATAACTTTAGGAAAAAATGCAAAAATTATTAGCACGAATGAATCAAAGGTAAATACTGTTTTTGATAGCCCGTTTTATAAGAAAAAGTCGGTAACTGATGAGTATAATCAGTTGAAGATAAATTTTAAGGATGATTTCGGCCTGGTAGTAAGGGCTTACAACGATGGCGTTGCTTATCGTTTTTTTACGAGGAAGAAAGGACAGCTTATTATTGAGTCTGAAGAAGCTAGTTTCAACTTCAGCGAGGATCACAAGGCATTTGTTCCCTATGTACGCGATTTAAGGGAAAATGATAAGTATACATCTGCTTTCGAATCGACGTATGATGAAATTCTGCTTTCGAAATTTGTAAAAGATTCACTGGCTATTTCTCCTCTTCTTGTCGATTTGGGAAACGGAAAAAAAGCTGCTGTCATAGAGGCTGAATTGGTGGATTATCCTGGTATGTTCCTGACCAAAAATGATCAGGATCAGCACGGTTTACAAGGAGCCTTTGCCCATTATCCGAAAACAGAACGTTTGGGTGGCTATAATAAAATGAACTACATGGTGGCAGACAGAGAGGCTTATATTGCCAAAACCAGTGGTAGCCGTAATTTTCCATGGAGGGCTGTAATCATAAGCGAGAATGATAGAGACCTGTTAAACAATGATATGGTCCAGAAGCTTTCCACACCTTCCCAAATTGTCGACATGAGTTGGATAAAGCCAGGCAAGGTAGCCTGGGACTGGTGGAATGACTGGAATATATCCAGGGTCGATTTCAAGGCAGGGATTAACACAGAAACTTATAAATATTATATTGATTTTGCTTCTGAAAACAACATTGAGTATGTCGTACTGGATGAAGGCTGGAGTGAAGAAACCAATTTGCTAGAAATTTCTCCAAACATAAACATCCAAGAACTGATCAGTTATGGAAAGCAGAAAAATGTAAGTATTATACTATGGGCTTCCTGGTATGCTATTAATCAGGTTTTAGATGACGCTTTTACTCAATATTCAAAAATGGGAGTTAAAGGCTTTAAAATTGATTTTATAGATCGGGATGATCAAAAAATGGTAAGTTCGATTTATAACATGGCTAAAAAAGCAGCAAATTATAAACTCCTCATTGATTACCATGGAATATATAAACCTACGGGCATTCAGCGCAGCTACCCCAATATTGTCAATTTCGAAGGCGTAAAGGGGCTGGAAAATGCCAAATGGACACCAAATGATGATATGCCTCATTATGAAACTACCATACCGTTTATAAGAATGCTGGCCGGACCTATGGATTATACCCCGGGAGCAATGCGTAATGCCACAAGAGCAGATTTCCGTCCCAGTAATTCCATGCCGATGAGCCAGGGAACAAGATGTCATCAGTTAGGCATGTACGTTGTATATGAAGCGCCCTTACAAATGATGGCTGATAGTCCTACGGCATATAGGAAAGAACAGGAAAGCACCAGTTTTATCTCGAAGATACCTACCTCCTTTGATGAAACAATCGCTCTTGATGGAAAAGTTGGAGAATAGGTCGCTATCGCCAGGAAAAAAGGAAGCAAATGGTATATAGGTGGCTTGACAAACTGGTCGGCACGAGATATGACAATCGACTTGTCTTTCTTGGGTAAAGGGAGTTATTTCGCAGAGATTTTTAAAGACGGAATTAACGCAGATAAGGATGCAACCGACTATAAACGCCAAATAGTTAAAGTTACAAGTGCAGATAAGCTTACCATAAATATAGCTAATGGCGGCGGCTTTGCAATTATTATTGATCCTATAAATTAGGCTGGAAAAATGTTATACCCAAATCATGGCTGTCAAAGGTTGGTTACACACAAATCAAATTAAAGTGAACTGGATACAAAATGTTTTATTTAAGAAGTGGATAAGGATTGTTTTATTCATGCTACTTTTAGTCGATACTGCGGGCGCACAGACTGCGATGGTTAATTCTCAATCCAGGAATTCGACCAGCCTCAACGGCGATTGGAACGTGATTCCCGACCCGACCGGTATTGGCGAATGGCGGCAGGTGTGGTCAGAGAAAAAGCCCCGGTTAAAAACCGACTTCCTAGAATATTCTTTCGAAGGTGGCCCGCGATTGAAAGTTCCCGGAGATTTTAATTCTCAGATGTGCGAATTGACGTATTTGGAAGGAATAGTATGGTATAAAAAAGAATTCACTTACTCCCTGAATACAAATAAAAGACTTTTCATTCATTTTGGCGCGGTAAATTATCTGGCGGATATTTATCTAAACGGAGAAAAAATTGGAAGCCACGAAGGTGGTTTCACCCCATTTCAATTTGAAATAACTGAAAAAGTAAAGGCAGGAACAAACTCGCTGATCGTTAAAGTGGATAGCAAACGTGTTAAAAATGGACTTCCGGGTTTGGGATACGACTGGTTCAATTATGGAGGCATAACCCGTGATGTAAATCTTATCGAAACTGGTGATACTTATATTGAGGATTGTAACCTTCAGCTTAGAAAGGGAAGCCAGAAAGAGGTGGCGGGATGGATAAAGTTAAACGGAATTGATAGAGAACAACGCATTAAAGTTAAAATTCCTGAGCTGGGTCTGGTGTATTCAACCAAATCAGATAGCTCTGGTGTAGGCAGGCTGCAATTTCGTTCGTCTTTTAAGCTCTGGTCTCCAGATCATCCTAAACTTTATAAAGTGGTTATTGAAAGCGAAACAGATACCATTGAAGATGAGATCGGCTTCAGGAATATTGAAGCAAGAGGAAATAAAGTTGTCCTTAACGGAAAGACCATTTTTCTTAAGGGGATCAATATCCATGAAGAAAATCCCTATAAAGGAGCGAGGGCATTCTCGAAAGAGGATGCGATGCTGCTATTGACTCAGGCAAAAGAACTCGGCTGCAATTTAGTGCGTCTGGCACATTATCCGCACAATGAGAACATGGTCAGAATGGCTGAAAAAATGGGATTGATGGTTTGGAGCGAATTGCCCGTCTATCAGCATATTGAATTTTCCGATACTGCAGTTCCTTTAAAAATGGATTTAATGCTTAAGGAAATGATCAGAAGGGACAGGAACCGTTGTAGCGTGATCATTTGGAGTCTTTCCAACGAAACATACGCCTCTACGCCCATGCGCAGTGAAGCGCTTGCCAGCCTGACAAAAAAATGCAGGGAAATTGATTCCACAAGGTTGATAACGCACGTTGTTAATAGTCAGACCTACACCAACAACGTATTTAACGTATCCGATACAATTTATAAATATGTAGATATCATATCCCTGAATGAATATATTGGCTGGTATATTCCCTGGCAAGGTAATCCAGCGGATATAAAATGGAAGTTGAAATATCCCGATAAGCCCATTTTTATTTCGGAATTCGGTGCTGAAGCATTGTATGGCAATAAGACTGGAGTAGCCAATGAAGCTGCTTACTGGAGAGAAGAATATCAACAGCAAATATACGTCGATCAGTTAAAAATGTTCAGTACAATACCGGATTTATGCGGCGTATGCCCATGGATACTGTTTGATTACCGTTCATCAGGTAGAATGCACCCGGTTTATCAAAAAGGATATAACAGAAAAGGTCTGCTATCAGAAAAAGGGGAAAAAAAAATGGCTTGGCATATTATTCAACAATATTATAAAGAAAAATGAAAACGATGAGTATAAAATCAACCCTATTGATTTTCGTTTGTTTGAGTACGGCCACATTTAATCTTTTTGGTCAAGTTAAACATATCGATCTCTGGAACGGAGACATCCCTGGGGCGATTGCTAATACCAGCTACAAACAGATAATAGACTCAGCAGATAATTGGATTAAGATGCGCTTTATTACAAAGCCTACACTTGATATGTACCCCGCTCCTAAAGAAACAGCTACTGGTACGGCAGTTATTATATGCCCGGGAGGTGCTTACTGGGGGCTTGCCATTGCCCACGAGGGAGAAGATATCGCCAGATGGCTAAACAATCTTGGAGTTACAGCTTTTGTGCTAAAATACCGGTTGCCTGATGATGCTATAATGGTGGATAAAGCTATCGGCCCATTACAAGATGGGCAGGAAGCTGTTCGTCTTGTCAGGCGTCATGCTAAAGAATGGGGAATCCTTCCCGGGAAAATAGGAATAATGGGGTTTTCCGCAGGTGGACACCTTGCCGCTACGATATCGACCCATTTTAAAGAAAAGGTATACGGAATATCGGATTCTACCAGTGCCCGTCCTGATTTTTCGGTATTAATTTACCCGGTAATTTCAATGCAGGAAAATATTACTCACAGGGGATCTAAAGTGAATTTATTAGGAGGTAATCCATCTCTGGAATGGGTTAAATACTTTTCAAATGAACTACAGGTTGATGATGAAACCCCGCCAACTTTTCTGGTTCATTCTATAAACGATAAAGCAGTTTCGGTACAAAACAGTATTATATATGCATTGGCTATGGAAAAACACAATGTTGCGTGCGAACTTCATGTTTATCAATCAGGTGGACACGGCTATGGACTTGGGCAGTCGAAAAACACTGAATCATCATGGCCGGAAGCCTGTCGTAAATGGCTGGAAGTTAGGGGGTATATTGGCAATTCGGTTAAAATAGGCCCTGATGACAAGCCCGCATTTAACGATCCTCCGGCCGGTTTCAGAAGTAAACGCCGCAATGTAACCCATGGATCTATTACGGCCGTTCAATATGACTCCAAAACACTTGGTAAACGTCGTGAAATGATGGTTTACACACCGGCTGGCTATTCTCCAGGCAAGAAGTATCCTGTGATTTACTTACTCCACGGACTCAACGCTGATAGTGGCCAATGGCCATATTGGGTTCAAGCCGGTAATATCATCGATAATCTGCTAACCGATGGAAAAATCAAGCCAATGGTTATAGTTTTTCCAAATTGTAATACCAATGTGACTGTGGAGAATCCCAAAGCAGATGAACAAAAGGAACGAAAAGGCGGGTTTAAAGGTTATGGCATATCATTCGAAAACGATCTGCTCCGCGACATCATTCCTTTTGTTGAATCTCATTATTCTGTTTATACTGATCGTAAACACCGCGCGATTGCCGGTCTATCTATGGGTGGTGGCCAATCACTAAATATAGGTCTCTCTCATATCAGAACCTTTGCTTATGTGGGCGGATTCTCTTCGGCTCCAAATACCAATGAATTCGGAGGACTTTCAAACGCTAAACTTGTACCGGATTTGGTTGCGGCGAAAGAGAAGCTTAAAATATTATGGCTTGCCTGTGGCAGTAAGGACGGACTGCTTAGTCTTAGCCAACGGGTACACCAATACCTCAAAGAACAAGGCGTACCACACATATGGCACGTAGATGCCAATGCTCACGATGATATCGAGTGGGCCAATAATCTGTATCTTTTTGTTCAGCATATTTATAAATAAATTATGAAGAAGTACTTAACCGCACTTTTGTTAATAATGATTTCTGGAATCGCAGTGAAATCACAAAACCCAAATCGGTATTTTCCTGAAAAAGATCTGATTACTACCGGCATATACTATTATCCCGAACATTGGAAGGAAAGCCAATGGGAGCGTGATATCAGGAAGATTTCGGATATGGGTTATGAGTTTGTGCATCTCGCTGAGTTTGCCTGGTTTAAAATGGAACCTGAAGAAGGGCGGTTTGATTTTACCTGGCTTGATCAGGTGGTTGGCCTTTGTACCAAATATAAGCTTAAAGTGATTATATGTACCCCCTCTGCAACTACGCCCGCATGGATGCGGGTAAATTATCCCGAAACTTTTATCATGGATGGACATTACATCAGGGCTGAACACGGAACCCGGGGACTCGGTTCGATCGTTAATCCCAAATACCGGCTGTTTGTTGAAAAAATGGTAACCGAAATGGCCAGGCATTATGGAAAAAATAACGAGGTGATCGGATGGCAGCTAGACAATGAGCCGGATGCTAAACCCGATTATAGTCCGTCCTCTCAAGAAGCTTTCAGACAGTGGCTAAAAAAGAAATATAAAACGGTTAACGCATTAAATAATGCCTGGGGAACAGCTTTCTGGAGCCAGTGGTATAACAATTTCGACCAGGTTATGATCCATAAC
>CBFGNP010000076.1:0-10685 GCA_965650095.1 uncultured Pedobacter sp.
GCGAGGGATTCGAACCCCCGGACCTATGACAGTCAACAGTTTTCAAGACTGCCGCGTTCGACCACTCTGCCAGCTCTCCGGCGCAAAAGTACGAATACGATCCGATTATGCAAATTTAGATTTACTTATTTTTTTGCAATTGATATCCCTCACTTTTCCTTTTCATGGAAAGGATTTGTACTCAGTTCCATACCAGCATCCGATTTCTGAAAAAAACATACAGTGTTAAATACGTTATCTGATGTGTAAAATACACCTGGTTTCAAGCGTAAGCGCTCATGCAAATAAGTGGGTTTCCGCAAAGCAAAACAGCGTTTTTCCCCATAATACAAGTATATAATTCGCAATCTATTATTGATCAGGAGTGTTATAGCTATAGTCGTGCCTGTTGAAGGTAAACGATAAGTGCTTACAGTTTGTTTGCTGTTTTCACGACTTAGGTTTGTAACAGGATATGCCGGATAGCATATCCTGTTCTTTTTAGGCTCTCCAGTTTCCTTCTAATAAATCCAGATGATAGTTCAATATGCGATTCAGGTTGTCCGGGAACTCAATCATGCTCTGATGACCACCCTGCATTTGGGCTAAAGCACCGTATTTGACTTTTGAGAAGATAAACCCTAGTGCATCAGAGTGAATAATCCTATCATTCAGCGCACCAATTGCCAGTACCGGCAATTCAATCTCAGAGAGTATATTTTCTGCATCAAAATCGAACGCTTGCAGAATGCCTGCTGCCAGTACGTCTGCCGGGCAGGTTAAGGCAACTTTACTCAAAAACCTCAACTGTGCTGCGCTTTGTTTGCCTGTAAAGAAGACATATCTGTCAAAAGCCATAGTCAGGCCATTTCGGTAATTCAATACAGCCAACCAATTGAAAACAGCCGGGTGCTTTATCGCAAAATGAAGGAAAGGTCTGATGACAGAATGTTCAATTTTCTGCATAAAATGGGGGAGGGCTCCGCTTTTTAACGGGTTAGTGAAACTTCCATGTTGTAAAATAACAGCCTTTAAATCGGCTGATTTCCATCTTTTCAAGTATTCCAGGATGATCATAACGCCCATACTATGGCCATATAAAATAGCGTCTTTCAACTGTAGTTTTTCCAAAACTGTTCTTAGATCATGAGCCATAGCTGAAATAGAGAGGTCGACCGCATGACCAGATCCCCCATGTCCTGGCAGGTCTATGAGAATCAGCTTGTAACGATTCTTTAACATCAGGCGCTGATAATACCACTGCTGGCTGTTAGAGTTAAGTCCATGAATAAGAACCATCGGATCTCCGTCTTCCTTTCCGTCAAACTGAACCTGCAAACAATTCCCGCTGGGACAGGTGATGTAACTTGTTTTTTGTGCCGGCAACATCTTTGGATTTTGCTGAGTTTTGCCGTCAGACAATAACCATGAAACAGGGTATCTGCCATAGGCCAGAAATACTCCGACAGCTAAAAATTTTAGGCACTTCAGGTAATGCTTCATAACGCTTGATACTTGATAAAGATTACTTCCTAAAGAGATGATTGCTTATAACATCGGGTAAACAATTTAGTTTTCACAGCTGCAATAGAAAGTCACATGAGTAAAAACAGAAGATGGGACCTTAAAAAAGGAAAGCGGGAATGATCTCCGACCATTCCCGCTAAATCTAAATTAACGCTCTCACATACAAAGACGCTTATTAGAAAGAAATATTGTGCAGCGTATTAAATTAAAGTATTATTTTTTTAAAAAGCTTAAATTGTGTATCTTCGTCCCGAGAGCGTTAATTTTGAAGCGGGGCCTGTCGCCAGACAGGTTCCGCTTTATTTTTTGTGTCGAATTATATGGCTGTTTCAGCATTTGGTTTTGAGCAGAGTTATCATGGACAAAAACGTAGTCGTTAAACCTCGGGTATTGGTAGTGATCGGAAGTGCCAGTAAGCAATCTTCTAATCTCAGGCTGATGGAGGCATTTCAGCAGCTCTCCGCAGCTGAGCTGGACCTGCGCATCGTAGATAACCTCGAGGAACTCCCACATTTTGATCCTATACTTACAGAGTCACAGCCGCCCCAGGTGGTTGATCTGCTAAAAGAAATAGAAACTTCAGATGGTGTTGTGTTGTGCACGCCTGAATACATTTTCAGCATTCCCAGCAGGCTGAAGAACTTACTAGAATGGTGTGTGTCAACGATTGTTTTCAATGATAAACCCGTAGGGCTGATCACGGCATCGGCAGATGGGCAGCGTGGACATGCTGAACTCCTGTTGATCATGCAGACCCTGGGCGCAAAATTGAGCGAAGGATCGGCCATGCTGATTAAAGGGATCAAAGGAAAGTTTGTGCCGGATGGAAAATTGAAAGATCCGGAAACGGAGCGAGCACTTGTCAGTTTTCTGGAGGCTTTCAGGCAATTGCTGAGAAGCGAACTTTAATCGTTCGCTATAAAATTTAACCCTCATGGCCTTGTAGTTCTAACTATAGTAATTTTGACCTAAGCCAAGATGATTTGTGTTAAGTTCCTTTCATTACATTTCAAAATGTTGCATCTTTAAATTGTCAAAGGCTCCTCCTAACAATTAAAAAACAATATACTATAGATGAAACATGTATTAAAATTTGCTGTTCTGATAACACTGCTTAGCAGTTTCTTAGTGTCAAGCGCACAGACCGGCCGAAAGCCTAATGTAATTTTTATTCTCGCTGATGACCTTGGGTACGGAAATGTTCAAAGTTTCAATCCGAATTCAAAAATTCCAACTCCGAACCTGGATAAGCTGGCCGGAGAAGGCATTAAATTTACACGATTTTATTCCGGAAATACGGTTTGTGCACCCTCCAGGTGTGCTCTGATGACCGGCTTGACAATGGGACATGCCTGGGTACGCGGAAATGCTAAAGGTAAAGACGGTTTAGGTGCCTTGCGCGCTCAGGATACGACCCTTGTGGAAAGACTACATAACAATGGTTACAAAACAGGCATGTTTGGTAAATGGGGGCTTGGCGACCAGGACAGCAAAGGCGCTCCTCATTTGAAGGGATTTGATAGTTTTTATGGTTATTTAGACCAGTCACATGCCCATGATTATTATACCGACCGCTTATATGAGATAGTTGGGGGTAAAACCCTGGAAGTTCCAACAGATACCGCCAAATACACCGAAGATCTAATTGTAAATAAGGCGGTCGATTTTATTAATGAAAATAAAGAAAAGCCATTTTTCTTGTATCTGCCACTGACCCTTCCCCATGCTGAACTGAAAGCTCCCGCTGAATTACTTAAGAAGTTTCAGAATGCCGACGGATCCAGCAAGTTTCAACCGGAAACTCCATTCGAGAAAAAGGGAAATTATGATAGTCAGGCGCAGCCGCATGCTACTTTTGCCGCGATGGTTAATAAACTGGATTCTGACGTTGGAAGAATCGTTGATCTTATTCAAAAACTGGGGCTGGAAAATGACACTTACATATTCTTTACCAGTGATAACGGGCCGCATAAAGAAGGCGGGGCAGATCCGGTTTACTTCAATAGTGGTGGTCCTTTCAGAGGAGTAAAAAGAGATTTGTATGAAGGAGGGATCAGAGTTCCATTGATCGTCCGGGCGACAGGAAAGATAAGCGCAGGACAAACAGACGAATCAGCGTGGGCTTTTTGGGATGTGTTGCCAACAATTGCCGAACTGACCGGTACCGCTTCTCCTAAAAACATAGACGGTTTATCGTTTTCACCGCTCTTGAATAGGAAAAAACCAATTAAAGCCCACGATTATCTTTACTGGCAATTCAATGAAGGTGGCTTGAAAGAAGCTTTGACTAAGGGCGACTGGAAATTAATTCGTTTCAAAAAGAAAGGATCTGCTGAAAAACTGGAACTCTATAACCTTAAGGATGATATTGGCGAGAAAAATGATGTGGCTATCAAAAATGCTAACATCGTCAAAGCGCTTTATGCTTTAATGAAAGATGCTAAAACGCCTTCAGAGAACCCAAGTTTCGATTGGTCGGATATTGAAAAGTAATAGAGCCTGGAGTTTCCTCAGGCTAATAACAGCTACTGCTTAGGCTGCTCTCCTTTTCTGTAAAGAGAAGGAGAGTAACTATGTGTAAACAGGGTGCAAACAGGGTCTAAACAGGGTGATAACAGGGTCGTTTATATAGTTTACACCTAGTTTACATATAGTTATAACAGTGTAAACTTCGGATTACAACCGAAACCTAATCGACCACCATTTGCTCAGTTCCAAATCATTAAGATTATGGCCGGAATTAAAAATGGAATATTAGGAGGATTTAGCGGCAAACGTGGACAGATATTGGCTACCCGTTGGAATTAGTCTTCAAAACCTCGGTCCCTTAAGCTACTGCCCTGGTATGCTGTAAAAGTATTGATCAGTGACGATTTTGCCATCCCTTACCTGATATACAGCAACTTCACTCATGGCCATTCTTCCATGTTCCTTATAGGTCACGTCCAGATCCATTACCACTGAAAAGAAACCGTCAGCAACAAGTGGTTCAGAGATGGATGCATTATGGATCTCATCAACGCTGTTTTCCCATTGGATGGTTTTGTTTTTAACTGCTTCTTTACCCTCTGTAAGTTCCATTTGCGATCCTTTCGGTTCTTTACTTACTACATTGTCGGCATAAAGCTGGTCGATGGCTTCTTCGTTCTTGCCTTCGCGGCAAAGCTGTACTAATTTGTTAGCTACTTCCTGAGTATTCATATACATATATTTAAGTGATAAATCTAAGTTCCTTAAATTCCACGACATAACAGTTCGGAAGATTTTATGTTTATGTTATCTTAAGATGAACAGGTAAGGTGTTCCCTTACTTATGGGCGACTGGTCTTCGTTCTCAGACTACTTTCCCGGATAATCAGGTTGCCTTTCACAATCTTAGTCTGCACCACATGATTTTCCCCATTGATCAGGTGGTCCAGAAACATGTGGGCAACTGTTTCCCCTATTTTATAGGTTTGAGGATTAAAAGAAGTGAGACCAGGTTCGATAACCTCGCCCATAGGATCGTTGCCGAAACCTGCTATCGCAATCTGTTCAGGTATTTTAATGCCTTTCTTTTTGAGATGGACCATAATCCTGATCGCGCCAATATCAGATATCGAAAAAATGGCATCGATAGTGGGATCCTTCTCAAGCGCCTGATCTACATGTTCCAGAATAGATTTAATGGTCAGATCAGTATTGCACACCAGTGTTTGATCGAAGGGAACGTTGTGCTTTTTTAGGGCTTTCTCATAACCTTCCTGTCGTTTCTTGCTGACATATAAATGTGCTGGTCCCGATATCAGGGCTATTCGCCGACAGCCTTCAGAAAGCAGGTGTTCTGTGACAACGAAGGCCCCGTTTATATCATCAAGCAATACTTTTGAGGTATCCAGTTCTTCACAAACCCGGTCGAAATGTATGATGGGCACACCACTCTTTTGATGAAGTTTGATGTGCTCGAAGGTTTTGGTCTCCTTGGAATGGCAAATCAGAAGCCCATCTACCCAGTTGGTCATGAAAGCATGCGTATTGGCTACTTCAGTTTTATGTGATTCTTTTGACTGGCTGATCATTACCTTGTAACCTGCTAAGGATGCTACTTTCTGGATCCCAGTAAGAATGGAAGAAAAGAAATAGGTTTCAATATCTGGGATAATAACGCCGATCGTTCTGCTTTCACGCTTACTCAGGCTTTGAGCAAGGGTATTCGGCCTGTAGTTCAGCTCTGCCGCAATCTGTTTTACGGCCTTTTTTGTCTCAGCGCTGATATCCGGATGATCTTTTAAGGCACGCGACACCGTAGATACCGAGATACCGATCACTTTGGCGATATCAATAATGGTAGTGGCATGGTTTTTCCGCCGTTCCGGCTTGTCGTTGTCGCGCTGCTTGAACAACGTGAAATGGTAATTGCATTCCTTGCAAACGAAGCGCTGTTTCCCCCTAATAAAACCTGCGCGGAGCACCGTTTCTTCTTTCAGACATTTGGCACATTTGACACGCGGCATGATTCAGGTCCCTGTTTATTTAATTTCCAAGATAGGAGTTTTTAGCCGAAAAAAAATAAATAATTTTTGTGTACCGCAAACGTATCCGCAAACGGTTGAGATAGAAAATCGTTTGTTTATCAGGTCTAAAAGTTGCATTTTATTGACATATAAGCCTATTTTAGAACTATAAAACGATCTAATCATTTTTAGATACTATCTTAAAATGGATAGAAAATAATACAATATAAACCAAATATAAACCAAATATAAACCAAGAGTATGAACAAAAAAATATGGAGATTTTTCATGGTAACGCTGTTGTGCCAGCTGGCGATTACCGTGTCGCAGGCACAGGACTTGTTGACCATCCGGGGGCGGGTGCAGGACGAAAACTCAGCCCCTTTGCCCGGAGTAAGTGTCAAAATTAAAGACCTCTCTATCGGGGCAAGTACCGACGCAAATGGAAACTATACTTTACGCGTACCGGCAAGCGGGGGCCACACCCTGGAATTTTCTTTTGTTGGGTTTGAAAGTCAGCAATTGCAGATTTCAGCTGGTAGAACCGTATATGATATGCAGATGAAAGCAACCATGTCCGGACTGGATGAGGTTGTCGTGGTGGGATATGGTACGAGCAGAAAAGGGGATCTGACCGGATCCGTAGGGTCTGTAAAGGTGGCCGATTTGCAAAAGGCACCCGTCGCCTCGTTTGACCAGGCCCTTGCAGGCAGGGTGGCTGGTGTACAGGTGTCGGCGAGTGACGGACAACCCGGAGATGGCTTGAATATTGTAATACGGGGTAATAATTCCATCTCACAGAGCAATGCACCATTATATGTGGTAGACGGTTTTCCGATCGAAACTTCACTGAATACTTTATTGAACCCTTCAGAGATTGAATCGATTGAGGTACTTAAAGATGCTTCTGCTACCGCTATATATGGTGCCAGAGGGGCGAACGGTGTGATTATGGTGACCACCAAGAAAGGCGTAAGTGGTGAGCCTAAAATTGACTATCAGGGCTTCATAGGTATTCAGAATGAGGTGAAGCGCATGGACATGATGAGCCCCTATGAGTTTGTAAAATATCAGCTGGACCTGGATCCAACGAGGTATACGCCCATCTATCTGGCAAATGGAAGAGACTTGGAAAGCTATAGGGGCATGCCGGGCGTAGATTGGCAGGATCAATTGTTCCGCACAGCGTTAATGCACAACCATTCCATAGCGGTAAGGGGTGGAACTGAAAAAACTAAATATTCCTTTTCCGGTTCCTTGCTGGATCAGGACGGTGTAATCCTGAATGGCGGCTTTAACCGGTATCAGGGCAGGGTAGTGCTGGACCAGGACCTAGGTAAAAAAGTAAAAGCGGGGTTAAACGTAAACTACAGTTCTTCCAAAAGCTATGGGACACAGGTAGGCGCGGCACAAGGAAGTCCGACATCAACATTGATGTACAGCATTTGGGGCTACAGACCTGTTACAGGTGCTGACGATTCATCGTTGATATATGAACCGTTTGATCCGGATGTTGATCCAAATACGGATCTTAGATTCAATCCCTTGTTAACGGCGAACAACACTTTTAACCCGCAGGTGAACAATACAATATTGGCGAATACCTATGTGGAATACAATATACTTAGCAACCTGCGTCTGCGTGTTACCGCGGGTTTGACACGCTCACAAATTAATACCCAGCGGTTCAATAATTCAAATACCCAATCTGGTAATCCAATCAGTAGCGTTAATGGCGTCAACGGATCAATCACCAACTCTATCAGAAGCAACTACCTGAACGAAAATACGCTAACCTATTCGCCTAAACTGGGTAAAGACCATAAACTTACGCTGCTGGGAGGCTTTACTGCCCAAAAAGTCGATTTTGAAAGCTCGGGTTTTACTTCCATACAGATCCCTAACGAGGGGCTTGGCATGAGTGGGATTGATGAAGGAATTATATCAAGGTCAGCATCAGAGCTGACCGATAATGCACTGGCTTCTTTTTTAGGAAGAATCAATTATGACTATCGGTCTAAGTATTTGCTGACCGCTTCCTTTCGGTCAGACGGTTCCTCTAAGTTTTCTGATGGTAACAAGTGGTCCTATTTCCCTTCCACCTCAGTAGCCTGGAGAATTACCGAAGAACCCTTTATGAAGTCGCTGAAGTTCTTGTCAAACGCGAAAATTCGGGGAGGTTATGGACAAACCGGAAATAACCGGGTGTCAGACTTCGCCTACCTTTCTTCCTATGCAATTACTCCGGCTTCTGGTTATACGTTTAACAATGCACCTTTGCAGGGAATCATTCCTGATGCGCTGGGTACACGTGACCTGAAATGGGAAACTACCGAGCAGACTGACATTGGGCTGGATCTGGCTTTCCTGAAAAACCGGATCACGTTTACGACGGATTTCTACTACAAGAAAACAAAAGATTTGCTGCTCAATGCAAGCCTGGCTCCATCTATGGGCTACCTGAAAGGTTTTAAAAACATTGGTAAGGTATCTAATCAGGGATGGGAATTTACTTTGGATACAAGGAATATTGAGACCGACAGGTTTAGTTGGTCGAGTAGCCTGAACATTTCATTCAATAAAAATAAAGTACTGCAGCTGAGTGGCGAGCAACCGAACCTGCAGACCAGCATCACCTGGGGGAATTTTAGTTCAGCCCCTTATATCGCGATTCCGGGCAGACCTATTGCCTTGTTTAACGGATATGTATTTGATGGGGTATACCAGTTTAGCGATTTTAACCAGTTGACTAATGGAACATATGAGTTGAAGCCGGAAGTGCCCAACAATGGCCAGCCCCGCACAGCTATACAGCCTGGTTACGTAAAATATAAAGACATAGATGGTGATGGAGAAGTGAATGCCGACGATATCACAGTGATCGGCGACCCTAATCCGAAACATACAGGTGGCTTTTCTAACAATTTTACCTACGGTGGGTTTGACCTTAATGTTTTCTTCCAATGGTCATATGGCAATGATTTGCTGAATGTGAACAGAATTGTGTTTGAAGGTGCCGATGCCAGGAACTTTCTGAATATGTTCTCTTCTTTTGAAAACCGTTGGACACCTGAAAACCAAAGCAACACCTTGTACAGCGCCAATGGGGCCGGAGCAAGGGTCTACTCATCACGAATAGTTGAAGATGGGTCTTATCTGAGGCTGAAAACCCTGGCTTTGGGCTATACACTGCCTCAGAAACTGCTCCGTACTGCCGGCATTAAAAACCTGCGGGTATATGCATCCGCACAGAATTTAATCACCTGGACGAATTACTCCGGCCCTGATCCCGAAGTATCGGTACGTCAGTCGGCGCTGACCCCTGGTTTTGACTTATCGGCTTATCCGCAAATGCGGACCATAACTTTTGGTTTGAACTTAACGCTTTAATTGTAAAGACATGAAGAAGATATTTTTAATTGCATTTCTTTTTACCACCTGCTCATTGTCGTCCTGCAAGAAATTTCTGGAGACCAAACCGCAGGATTTTGTATCGCCAGAAAATTATTTCAACACGGAAGCGGAAGTGCAAAGGGCACTCAATGGCGCATACAACAGATTGGTGGATACTTTTGGCCGCTTGTACCAGCGGGGACTGTGGAGTTATTTTGCCGTAAGCGACGAATTTTTCTACAGCAACATCAGCTCAAATAACCTTAAAGTACATGATTTTGATGCGGGAAATCTGGATGTGAGCCGCTTGTGGGAAGGTTGCTACCAGGGTATTGACCGTGCCAACCAGGTGATCGCGAACATAGACAATGCACAGATTGATAAAAGCAAGCGCGATAATTTTAAAGGTCAGGCTTTGTTCCTGAGGGCATACTTTCACTTTTTGCTGGTTACCAATTATGGCGATATCCCATTGAAGCTCACACCGACTTCATCGCCAACGGACGAACCTTTGCCGCGTTCACCTATAGCTGAGGTATATGCCCAGATTGTAGCTGATATGAAAGCAGCAGAAGAAATGGTGTTGCCTATTGATCAGGTGGTTAGCAACGAAGTGGTTTCTAAAACCGCAGTGCAGGCCGTGTTGGCCAGGATATACCTGAAGATGGCCGGAGCGCCTTTAAAAGACGTAGCCAAATATGGGGATGCCCTCATTTATGCAGATAAGGTAATCACTTCTGGCAAACACGCACTGAATCCGGATTATAAACAGATTTTCATCAATCAATCGCAGGATAAGTATGATCCGAAAGAATGTATCTGGGAGATTGGTATGTACGGCAATCAGCAAGGCACCGAGCAGATTGCTGGTTCGGTAGGGATCGATAACGGTATTTTGTGCCCGGACAATGAAATTGGGTATTCTGGCGGCGCCATGCGGGTAACCAAAAGAATATATGATTTGTATAAAACAGGTGATTTACGCAGGGATTGGGCGATATCGCCGTTTTACTATAAAACTACTGCGGGTGTAACGGCTGCGGTGAATTATACGGCCTCGCAGATCTATGACCGCAATATCGGTAAATGGCGCAGACAGTATGAATTGCTTACCCCGAAACACAGGACCTATAACTCCACAAATTTCCCGGTGATTCGTTATTCGGATGTGCTGCTGATGAAGGCCGAAGCCGAAAACCAGGTACACGGCCCAACAGATATTGCCTATGACGCCATAAATCAGGTACGCAGAAGAGGGTATGGAAAGCCGTTGACAACACCAGATGCGATTGC
>CBFGNP010000077.1:0-10516 GCA_965650095.1 uncultured Pedobacter sp.
TTTAAAAGGTGTTAAAAACAGGTTAAATAAATAGTAAGATGAAGTTAATATTCATGATATCAGCAATGCTGTCACTATCGCTGCCTTCCGTGTATGCGCAGCATCTTAAATCAAACAAAGGACACGAAAAAAATCCCTATTATTCCAATACGGATACGAAACATTTAAACGTAAAGGACGCCGAGTGGAAAAAGATACTACCGCCTGCGCTGTATGCGACCGCCAGAAAACAGGCTACAGAGGCTCCGTTTTCAGGTAAATATCTGGATCAGGAAACCAAAGGAACGTACTATTGTGCGGTTTGCGGCAACGTACTGTTTAGATCTGACGCTAAGTTTTCGAGTACTTGTGGCTGGCCAAGTTTTTTTGAACCAAGCCGAAAGAACAGTGTCATTTATAAGACCGACAATTCTTTCGGCATGGTTCGCACAGAGGTGATCTGTGCAAGATGCGATTCACACCTGGGACATATTTTTGAAGACGGACCACCACCAACCCATAAAAGGTATTGTATGAATTCGATCTCCTTAGATTTTCAACCTGATAGATAATGTAATCTGGGAAGATAAAAAACCCTACATAGACCTATGTTTTTTTGTTCTTTCTCTTAGGGCTTCAAAATTGGCGGCTGCAAACTGGTCAATTTTCTCCGGCTCCAGGAAATTCGTTTTTATCTGATCCGCCCTTTCCTTGCCGCCCATGATAACGTTAATCTCTTTCTGCAATAACCCGCTAATAGTAGCGCTGGCAACATCTTCGGCGGTATCCATGTTATCCACCACGGCAGTCTTCATCATGTTTGTATCTGTTGCTGAAGGATAAACGGTCATTACATGAAGTGGATATTGATAAAGCTCCCTTCTCATGGCATCAGAAAATTGTCCTACTGCTGCTTTTGTAGCAGCGTACACGCTATAAAAAGGCATGGCAATGTAGCCATAGCCCGACGAAATATTTATTATGGCCCCTTCGCTGCTTTGTTTTAAAAGCGGTAAGGTCTTTTTCGTCAATAAGATAAGACCTGTCAGGTTAATATCGATCTGGCCAATAACATCCTCGTCGCTCTGTTCGGCAAGCAAACCTGCACTAACAACGCCGGCGCTGTTGATTAGAATATCAAGTGCAGCCCACTCGCGTGAAATGGTTGCGACTGCTTTATCTAAGTCTCCTACCTTTGAAACATTGGCCTGTATGGTCAAAATATTTATGGCTTTGAAATGTGCCTTCAATTCCTCCAAAGGTTCGTTTTTTCTGCCTATAACTGCGATATCCTTTACGCCATGCCGTACAAGTTCAGCAACAATTGCTTTACCTATTCCTGCGCTGCCTCCTGTGATTAATACCTTTTTGTTTTTTAGTTCCATGTGATTTAATAATAATGTTAATAAATATGTTGTCCCTTGCCCTTTTTCCATATCAACCGATAGGTTTACAAAATTTTATTAAAAAGATCAGCCGCCTGACTGTCTTTAAAAGTAGTCTTCTTTAATTGCTTGCAATGTTGCCTTGATGTTGCTACTTTTTAGATCATGTTGTTATGGGCTTAGTCGAAATTGCTGGTAAGTCCTTACAAGAAATATCATTTAATCATTTCGACGTCTCGTTTCCGGCAGTATACGGTTTTTGAAAAATTAATCCTTTTGGCAGCCGACTGCCCGATGTGGCCAACAGGGGCCGTTCTTCTGCATTTCTGTTTGATAAAACGACATTTCGTATTTTTTATATTCGTTTACCATAATTTAAGCTATTGGTAATGGCCGGCAATGGAGCAGACATTCCGGCACACAAAGTACGCCAATATTCCGCGCCAAAGTATACCACTAAGGTAGATGTTGATTTCTGAAAGAAAAAAAATAATGGTCGACTAACGGTTCCGTCACAGGGAGCTGTTATGTATATACTTGCAGGTAATAAAGCTTACTGCAACTTTTTTTATGAACCAAAATAAACTGACTGAGCTCCTGCGTAGATATCACGATGGATCTATAACTTCTGAAGAATTTGAAGAACTGGAAGAATGGTTCCATTCGCTAAATTATGCGCATCCGGATAAGGTTCAGGATCAATCCGAGGAAGCACTTAAGCATAGATTGTTTGCATCATTTAATGAAAAACTTGTTCAGCAGGACAAAACTAAGCGTAGAACCCTTTATACCAAAATCTCAATTGCCGCCACGCTACTGATTGTATTATCAGCTGGATTGTTTTTTTATCAGAAGCAGAAGGTAATCCCCCGGACAGCACAGTTGAAGCAGTCAAAATCAGGACCGATTATTCCGGGGAGCAGCAAAGCGATATTAACGCTTGCTAATGGGAAAACAATTGATCTGCAAACGCATAAGGATGGTGTGCTTTCTAAGTCTGATGATATAGAAATTCAAAAAAACGGTAACCTGCTGGCCTATTCATCAGCTTCATCCCAGGGCGCTTCATCCCAACCGGATAGCAATATCCTGACGGTACCAAGAGGCGGCATCTTCCGAACAGTGTTATCGGATGGGACTAAAGTTTGGATGAACTCTGCATCTTCGTTAAGATATCCTGTTAGCTTCTCAGGAAAGGTAAGGGAAGTGGTACTTTCAGGGGAAGCTTACTTTGAGGTAGCTAAAAATAAGTCCAAGCCCTTTAGGGTAATGGTAAATGGAGTGGAAATTAAGGTGCTTGGCACCCATTTTAATGTCAGGGGTTATGAGGAAGACCAGGAAGTGAGCACAACTTTGCTTGAGGGCTCAGTTCAATTGCATACACCGGTTAAAAGCAGCTTGTTAGTTCCTGGTGAACGTGGGGTGTTCAGACAAAATAACGCTGATCTTACCATAAGCAAGGTGAATACTGAAGATGAGGTGGCATGGAAGGAGGGCTACTTCGTTTTTGATAATCTAAGTCTGTCTCACATCATGCAGAACATCAGCCGCTGGTATGATGTAGATGTCGTTTTTCAGGGCAAGGTGAAAGATGCTAAGTTCGGAGGCACCATTTCAAGACAGCGGGATATTGCGGTGATATTGAAAGGACTGGAAACTACAGGTTCTGTACGTTTTAAAATTGAAGGAAGGAGGGTGATTGTTTTGAATTAATACTAAAAATTCTTAATCATCCAAAAAAGACCAGGAGCAGGTCGAAGTGCTCCGGTCTTTAGCCTTTTTGGGCATTTGGATTCAACAAACTGATTTTCTGTAACCAATATTTATTAAACCTAACCAAATGTATAAATTTTTAAGGGCATTCCTATGTACATGGGATTCCCGCAGCGTATTAAAATATCTATTGATAATGAAACTAACCTTTGTGTTATGTCTGGCAACACTGCTCCAGGTCAATGCCTCGACGAATGCTCAAAACATCAATATTAAAGTGAAAGATGCCACCTTATTGAGCATATTTAAGAAGGTGCACAGACAAACTGGTCTTGAGTTTATTTATGACAATGAAGTCTTGAAAGGGGCCAGGCTGGTCAGCCTGAATAATGTCAACACGCCCCTAAGCATTGTGCTGGACCAATGCTTCCAGGGACAGCCTTTTAGCTACCAGATCATCCAGAATATGGTAGTGATAAAGAAAGCAGAGAAAACTACAGGGGCCAGACAGGCATTAAATTTCAAAGTGACCGGTAACGTCACCGAGCAAAACGGAACTTTTCTTGCCGGCGTCAACATAAAAGTCAAAGGGCTGAATATAGAGACCTCTTCTGATGCTAATGGCAATTTTAGCCTGGAACTTCCTGATGCGGGCGGAATGCTCGTGTTTTCTTTTGTTGGCTTTTTAACCCAAGAAATCCCCGTTAAAAATGCACAACAATTAAAGGTTGTTTTACGTCCATATCCGGTCGACCTGATGGAGGTAGCAGTGGTGAGCATTGGCTATGGTACGCAACGAAGAAGCGAGGTGACTTCAGCCATTACTACCATCAAACCTAAAGACTTTAACCAGGGCGGCGTGCGGTCGCCGGTAGATCTTATCCGTGGGAAAGTACCTGGATTGACCATCACCAGACCCGGCGGGAATAATAATCCCAATTCGGAATCTTTTATCCAGTTGCGGGGAACAACAACATTAAGTACTGCAAGTGGGGCAAACCAGCCCTTAATCATCATTGATGATATTCCGGGTGGAGACCTGAGCCTGGTTCAGCAGGATGAGATCGCGTCATTTGACGTACTCAAAGATGGCTCGGCGGCAGCGATCTATGGCACGCGGGCTAATGCTGGTGTGATCATCATCACCACAAAGAAAGGCAAGGCCGGTGAGCCCCGATACGAGTATGCCAACTACTTCGCTACAGACCGGGTTAGCAAAAGGCCTGACGTATTAAGCGCCGATGAATTTAGGGCTTTAGCGGCAAATCCTTCGTTTCCGGCACGTGGTACAGACGGCGGAGCATCTGTTGACTACTATGATCTGCTTTTGAATAAAAATAACTTCACACAATATCACAACTTTGCCGCCTCAGGTGGTGCAGCCAAAACCAATTACCGCGCCTCCTTATTCTATAGCAACCAAAGCGGCATAGCCCGTTTTAATGACAACAAACAGTATGGTGGAAGGATAAATATCAACCAGAAAGGTTTGAATGATCGTTTGTATATGCAGATGAATTTTGCGACCCGCTATCGCAAATCCAATAACATTGGTGGTAGTGGCGCTGATTTTGAGCAAGCGATACAGCAGAATCCTACTATGGCAATTACCAATGCCGCAGGTCTGTATAATGACACCCCAAACGACGCTTATTACTACAATCCTATTGCCAGAATTAATCAGGAGGAGGAAACGGGTACCCGGCAAAACTTTTCGGGTGATGTTAAATTTACCCTCGATCTGTTTAAGGGCTTAAAGGCTTCAGCTTTTGGATCTGTAGGCAGGGTGAATTATTTGGAGGAAGGATACCAGGAAAAAGCTTCCCGTTCTTCTATACGGAACAATCAGGGTGGCGGCAACGGTTACAAGAGCAATGCTTTAGCGATAACAAGAACTTTTGAGTCTACTGTTGATTACTCGAAAGTATTTGGAAACAGCCACGCGATAAGTACTG
Organism: uncultured Pedobacter sp.; assembly: GCA_965650095.1. Taxonomy (GTDB): domain Bacteria; phylum Bacteroidota; class Bacteroidia; order Sphingobacteriales; family Sphingobacteriaceae; genus Pedobacter. The sequence goes on from CBFGNP010000077.1 coordinate 5,033, forward strand.
TTCTGGGTTATAGTTATCAGGACATCAACAATACTGGTTTCAGTGCCAGTAACTCGGGTTATCTTTCGGACGCATTTAAAGATAATAATCTGGCAGATGGGGTAGATCTGACGGGTGGAAAAGCGAAGATGGGCAGCAGCAGATCTGCAAGTATCTTAATAGCCTTTTTCGGGCGGATGAATTATGCGCTCAATAATAAATACCTGGCTTCTGTTATCTACCGGCATGAGGGCTCGTCAAAATTTGGCGCCAATCATAAATGGGGAAACTTTCCCGCTGTTTCTGCAGGCTGGAACATCTCTGAAGAGAACTTTATGAAAAACATTACCGCCATTAATAACTTAAAGCTTAGGATAGGTTATGGGATTACGGGTAATCAAAATATTGGCGATTACCAATCCTTAACAACTTTGGGAACTGGCGGTACCTATCTGAATAACGGTGTCTGGTATCAAACTTATGGCCCCAACCGTAATCCTAACCCTGATTTACGCTGGGAAAGGAAAAAGGAGCTCAATATAGGAACCGATTTTAGATTGTTTAATGAGCGCCTGGGCGGGTCTATCGATCTATACAAAAGACGAACAGAGGATCTTCTGGCGAGTTATGCAGCTCAGGTTCCACCCTTTGTTTTACCAACTATTTACACCAATGTAGGAAGTATTGAAAATAAAGGGATCGAGCTTGCCTTAAATATTGTTGCTATCTCCAAAAAAGACTTTAAATGGGAGATCGATTTTACGGCAAACACCCAAAGAAATAAGCTAACGGCTATTTCGAACGACGTATTTAAAGGAACAGCCTTATTTTATGGGTTGCTCACCGCACCGGGATCTTTGGGAAATACAATACGTACCGTTGAAGGTGGTCCTCTCGGAAGCTTTTATGGAAAACGGTTTGCAGGTTTTACCGATAAGGGGGAGTGGCTGTTTTATAAGGCTGATGGGACTACAGCCACCATTTCTAATGTAAACAACAATGACATGGCGGTGATCGGGAATGGCGTCCCTAAATATATGTCATCGCTTAATAATCGGTTCACCTATAAAAATTTAGACCTTTCCTTTTTCTTGAGAGGGAAATTTGACTTTGATATTTTGAATCTGCCGGATCTGTACTACGCCAATCCGACCGTCCCTAATAATCTTTTGGCAAGCGCCCTTGGGAAGCACAGTCAGATCAGACAAAGCATACAGTATTCAGATTACTATATTGAGAAAGGGGATTTTGTGAAGCTCGACAATATTACTATTGGCTATAATTTAACCGTTAAAACCAGCTATTTAAGGAATCTGAGGGTCTACGCAAGTTGTCAGAACGTTGCGACATTCACGAAGTATACGGGACTGGATCCGGAAGTGCAGGACACTGGCTTAACTACCGGTATCGACAACCGGACTTTCTATCCTTATACCAGGACTTTCACTTTAGGACTTAATGTTGGATTTTAAATCAGGAACAATGAAAAAGATTTTATATATAATTTATCCGGTTTGCGTGTTAATGCTCGTAAATATGGGTTGTACCAAGCTTGATGAAACGGTATTTAGCCAGATTCAGTCTGAGAATTTTTACAACAACAAAATAGAAGTGACAGCCGTCATCTTAAGGCCGTATACGCATATTGGAGCAAGCCTTGGCCCTTTTGGTGGACAAAGAACCTACTGGAGAACCACTGAAATGTCGGCAGATCAACTTGCGGTACCTCAAAAAGGGGTGAACTGGTATAATAACGGCGATTTTATCCGGCTTCATTACCACACCTGGACTTTTAATGAAGAGCATATTTTCCGTCCCTGGGAATTGCTTTATCAGGGAATCGGATTTTGTAATAACGCAATCGATGAGGTTAGCCAGCTGAATGCTTCTAAGGTCGGCATGACACAAACAGAATTGGATGCCGGCGTAGCAGAACTGAAAGTTTTGAGGGCCTATCAGTACATGAAACTAATGGATATGTACGGCAATATTCCGATAGTGACGAAAGTGGGAACTCCGCTAAGTCCACCTACGGTTGCGAGAGCTGAGGTATTTAAGTTTATCGAAACTGAGCTGAAAGAAAATATAGAAAAGCTGCCTGTGTTGTCTCAAAACATGGTTGGGCGGGTTTCGAAAGCGGGAGGGTATGCGATCCTTTCAGAATTATATCTGAATGCTGCAGTTTGGACTGGTACCTCCCGCTGGGATGATTGTATTGCAGCCTGTGATAAAATTATTTCTGGTCTGGCAGGTGGTCAGAATGGTTCAGCTGTTTTAGATGCCGATATTAAAACGGCTTTTAGCAATACCAATGACAAGTCTAAGGAGATACTCTTTTCCATTGCATACGACTTTGTAAAAACTGCGTACAGGGCTACCTGGAACAGCGACTTATGGCATTATAACCAAAAAGAAATATATGACGCGTCTCACCCGGGCAACAGTAACAATGGCGTAGTCGTCATCCCAACAGCTTATGATGCCTACCAGGACAATGACTTGAGAAAAACCACCTGGATGCTAATAGGGCCCCAGTTTAAGTTTGGAACCAGCACCCCGGTATTGGGTACCCAGGAATATAAAGGTAAACCACTGGTTTTTGTTAAGGAAATAAGACGTAATAGTGAAGGCAAAACACAGTCGGACATGACGCAAGGGGATGAAAACAGTGGTGCAAGGTTTAATAAGTACCAGACCGGAAGAACGTCCGATCCAAATTTCTGGGGAAATGACTGGGTTCTATACCGCCTTACAGAGGTTTATTTCAATAAGGCAGAAGCACTGATCAGAAAGAACAACGGTACGGCTACAAACGAAGCTGTACAGTTGATAAACGACTGTAAGAAAAGAGCTTTTACACCTGCGGATTGGTTAACGGAAGCTTATACCTCCACCACCTTAACGCTTGATGAGCTTTTGGCTGAAAGAGGTAGAGAGTTCATTTTTGAAGGTAAGCGCCGTACAGATCTGATACGATTTGGAAAGTTTAGCACGGCTATCTGGTGGGACCATCAGCCAACTTCAAAAAACCGTGAGTTATATCCTATACCGCTTGTACAAATACAAGCCAACCCAAACCTGGTTCAAAATCCAGGATACTGATATCATGTAGTAATGGGAAAGCCGCAACCCCTAAACGAGGCAATATGTAAAAATCATTGTTATGAAAAATTCTAATTTTAATGTTTTTCCTATCGAAATCAAAAAAGTACTTTGCTTACTCGGATTGGTACTTTGCTTAACAAGTTGCGAAAAAGATATGCCGGCAGAGGCGTCTTTGGGAACTGAAACGCCGAAATTAACTGCATCGGCAAGTCAGGAGTTAACAACGCAGGCATTTGAATCAACACCGGATTTCTCAATTATTATGATGCCGGATGTTCAATATTATACCGATCCGGATGCCTATTTACATCCTGGTGGCAAAGTCGATCATTTAAGAGCTCAGACCGATTGGATAAAGAATCACGTGGCATCAGATAATATTGCTTTTGTGGCCGGCTTAGGAGACATTGCCAATCATGCTGACAGAGAATTCCACTGGACAAATGCAAAGAGTTGTTATGATGTGCTTGAGACCTTTTCCTATACCAATAACGACGGTGTTGCGATGCCTGATGGAATTCCTTACGGACTTGCAGTGGGTAACCATGATCAGGAACCTTATAGTGATCCGACCCCGGTGGGCAATTCTACGCCGTTTTACAATGAATACTTCGGCGTTTCTCATTTCTCTGGCCGTAATTATTACGGAGGCCATTACAGCACCAATAACGACAGTCATTACGACTTGTTTAGCGTAGGAACGGGTACCGCCAAAATGGATTTTATCATTCTGTTTGTAGAGTATGATGCGAATGGAACCGACTGGACGAATATAAATGCCTGGTTGAATACCACTTTGCAAACTTATAGCAGTCGCAAAGCAATTATCATAAGCCATAGTCTGCTGAACCAGAGTGCATGGGAGCCTCAGGGCCTGTCTATTTACAACGCTATAAAAGCCCGGTCAAATGTATTTATGATGTATTGTGGCCATCGTACCCAGGAAAACTGGAGATTGGATACTTATAACGGCAGCAACATCAGGACATTTATTACCGATTACCAGGGAGAAATTAACGGCGGTGATGGCTTTATGAGGGTGCTTAAGATTTCTCCGGCGAACAACACAATTTATACAAAATCTATTTCTCCTTATAATGAGAATAAGGGTATCAATAGAGTAAAAGAAGGGGAATCAAGCAAATTTTATGTACCTGCATTTACTTTGGTACCTACAGCGCCTATAGCCAATGGTAAATATAAAATCATTAACAGGAAAAGCGGCAAGGTGATCACTGTTCAATCTGCGGGAACAGCTAACGGAGATCCCCTGAACCAGTGGGATTATACTGCTGGCGGCAGTAATAACGATCAGTGGAACTTAGTCAAACTTGGAACAACAGGATATTACAAAATCGTTAATGTTAAAAGTGGTAAAGTGATAACGATTAATAGTGTTGGGTATCAGGCTGGCGAGAATGCCAATCAGTGGGATTATACAACCGGCACTTCTTACAACGACGAGTTTGCTATTGTTTCCGTGGGAAGCGGCTATTATAAGATTGTAGCGCGTCACACCAATTTGGTTTTGAATGTGGAAGGTGGAGTAACGACAAACGGAGCCTTTATTCAGCAATGGCCGTACAACGCCGCAACAAATGCGGGAACAAGTGAGTGGGCATTTGAATTGTTGCCTTAAATACCGGGCATTTTAGAAAACGTAGGTTAGTTGGTTAGTAATGAGATGCCATATCTGGCATCTCATTCGTTTGTTTTATTGTTAGGGTACAATCAGATATATTTAAATGAGATCACTGTTATTTTTTACTAGTTTACTATTTTTATTTTCCGCATGCAGGAATCAAATGAAGCACGAATTTGATCGGGGAGAAGGCGATATGTTAGTTAAGATCCACCACGACGCGCCTGGACCAACGATCAAAGAAGGGGATTTTATGGCCGTTATGATGATTGAAAAGACCGAAAAAGATTCAATCATTTATAATATGTATGATTACGATGGTCGATCAATTGTTATTTTCCGGGACAAGTCGGCTTTTAAGGGAGATCTTCATGCAGGTTTTGGAATGCTTAGTGAAGGTGACAGTGCTACTTTCAAAATCAACGCCGATTCGCTGGCCAAAGAAAACGGTCTGCCGAAACAGAATTCAGACCGCTACCGCGTTTACCTTGTTAAGATACTTAAGGTATTACCAAGAGGTAATTTGAGCGACAGTTTAATGAATGCTCAAATTGAAGCGTACAGAACTTCTGAAAATGAGCGAGCCAGGATTGCAGAAGCGGAAAAAATCAGATCTTATATTGCATTAAAGAAACTTAAACCTCAAACCACCACCTCAGGTTTACAATATACGATCAGACGAAAAGGGAGCGGAGCAACCGGCCGCCCGGGTGATTCCTTGTACATCAAATACACTGGCCGGTATTTTAGTGGAAAAA